>JAGCTA010000236.1 GCA_017963875.1 Victivallales bacterium
TCCAATTTCCAATCCATTCTCCACCAACTGTTCATTGGGCTGGGACTATCCCTGGCCATATTCGTCCTGACGCTTCTGTTCACCTTCCCATGCGGTCTTTTGGTGGCACTTGGTCGCATGAGCAAGAACATCGTCTTGCGCAACATCATGCGCATATACATTTCTATTTTACGAGGCACGCCACTGATGCTTCAGTTGATTGTCGTGTACTTCGGTCCATATTACCTGTTCGGTTGGTCGCTGAAGAACTACCCTGCATTCATGGCGGTCATCATCGCCTTCGTGCTGAACTATTCCGCATACTTTGCTGAAATCTATCGTGCGGGCATTTTATCGATTCCAATCGGACAATATGAGGCAGCATCCGTGCTCGGCTACACACGAATGCAGACTTTCATGAAAATCATCCTTCCTCAAGTGATCAAACGAATTGTGCCACCCATCACCAATGAAGTCATCACGCTCGTGAAAGACACATCGCTTGCACAGGTCCTCGCCGTCCAGGAAATGTTCACTATCGCAAAGCAAATCGCCAATGCACAGGCTTCCATGGTTGCACTCGTAACAGCGGGTATTTTCTATTACATCTTTAATTTCGTGGTGGCATTCGCCATGGCACGCATAGAGGCTAAACTTAACTATTATCGATAAATCACTATGCCGAATTCCGTTCTCTCCATCGCCAATCTGCATAAAAGTTTCGGTTCTCTTGACGTCCTGAAGGGAATCTCACTGTCCGTAGAACAAGGGGAAGTCGTTGCCATCATCGGACCTTCTGGTTCGGGAAAATCGACTTTGCTCCGCTGTGCCACACTCCTTGAAACGATGGATCATGGCTCGCTCGCGTTTTCAAACAAAACCGTGGCAGCAGAGAACGCCGAGGGACGCAGCGTCTATGTCTCCAAAGACGAACTAGTGAAAGTCAAATCCATGTTTGGGCTTGTCTTCCAGAATTTCAACCTCTTCCCGCATTATTCCGTATTGAAAAACATCATCGACGCACCAATCTGCGTTCAAAAGCGCAATCGTGACAAAGTCATCGCTGAGGCACGCGTATTGTTGCAGAAAATGGGGCTTGAATCCAAGGAAGATGCCTACCCATATCAATTGTCAGGCGGACAGCAACAGCGTGTGTCAATTGCACGTGCGCTCATCAACAATCCTGACATCCTGTTTTTCGATGAACCGACCTCCGCCCTTGACCCTGAACTGACAGGTGAAATCCTCAAGGTCATCAGGACATTGGCCGCCGAACACATGACCATGGTCATCGTCACACATGAAATCGAATTCGCGCGAAACGTCGCAGACAGAGTCATCTTCATGGCAGGAGGCTTCATCGTCGAAGAAGGCCCGCCAGAACATGTCATCGACAACCCGACCCAGGAACGCACGCGTGCTTTCCTCAATTCATTTAAGCATTGATATTGTTATCTCCATTCCAAACTCTTGCGACTCTCAAATATTCTGGAGCATAATGAAATGACTTTCAAAATCGAACACGCGACAGCCGACGACTACGATGAACTTCTGGACACACTGAACAGCGCCTTCAAAAAGCCCCCAGAGAAATCCTTCCTCCAAGCCCTCCCCGTCATGTGGCGCAGGACCGACGAGGCCATGCGGAAGCATCTGATCATCCGTGACGGAGCACGCATTGCCGCCGTCGTAGGCGTCTATCCGTTCACCGTCTTTATTGGAAAGCATAAACTGCTTTTCAGCACTGTCGGCAACGTTGGCACGCGGCCCGAATACGAGGGACGCGGCATGATGCGCGCACTTTTCACGGCCGCCATGGAGGAAGCACGCGCCATCGGCACAGATGTCGCGCGGCTCGGCGGCCAGCGACAGCGGTACAACAGATATGGTTTTGACATCGCCGCCCAGCAATACTCCTTCAACATCACACGAAAGAACATCAGCGCCTACTTTGACGGCTCATTCGAACCTGGCACGAAATACGAGCCAAAACTGACGTTCCGTCCGATTACGGCAGATGACACGGCCGCACTCGCCTTTGCCCAAAGCCTGCAAACCGTGGCGCCAATCCATGTGGACCGCGGCGATACCAGACGCTTCTATGATGTCCTGATTGCTTGGCAAAACGTGCCTTACGTTGCCGAAGACGCCAATGGGAAAATGGTTGGGTATGTCTCAGCCTCCCACGATTTCACGGGACTCGCGGAACATTTCGCTCTGACTCCTGAACTGCATTTCCAGATGCTTCTAGACTGGGTGACCCACCATGAGGACATTCCCTATGTCGCATTTGTCAATTCCCCATACGACATCTGCCTCAACCGCCTGCTGACGAAAATGGCGGACGGCTGGTACATCAGTTCGCCGTCACGATTCATGGTCATGGATTTTAGAAAACTCGCCGAAGCGGCGCTTGACCTTCGCGCGGAACTCATCGCCCCCGCGCCAAAAGGTCGTCTCATACTGAAAATCGAAGGCTACGGCACGCTTGATTTCACGGACGGCACGGTCTCATCGACCGATGCCGCTCCGATGATGACGCTCAACCACCTTGCCGCGACGCGCTTCCTCTTCGGCCAATTGTCTCCCATGTCCATTGCGGATATCCCGTATGAAGCCCGCACTTACGCCAGCGCGCTGTTCCCATTACCGTTGTCATGGAACAATCAGGACCGCGTCTAGTCTAAAACCACACCATCGGCCAATACGCCACAATCTGTTCCCTATAGCCTTTTTCATTAACAAATCATAATGGAATTGCCACTTCAGACCATAGTCGATTATTTTGGAAGCAATGACATCTGCCTCGGAATTGTCAGCAAGACTGGCGCAGAACGTTTCCAAGTGCAGGGAGTTACCTCACAGACAGAGAAAGTGACGCCCAAACAAGTCATTGCGACCTACGGCTCCGCAGGAAAGGATTCGCTTCAGGCACTAGCCAAGACCATGAACTCCATCCGCGAGACAATGAACGGCATTGACCTGGATTTGCTCTATGAAGACCTCAAGGAACAGACGGAATCCAAGGGCCTTCACGCCATCTGCAAAGACTATTTTGGCAATGAAGACTCCGTAAGTCTTTCAGCAATGGCAAGAAAACTTTCAGAGGACACGCTGCGATTCAAGCGGATGGGCTTTGACTTTGTCCCTCGAACCACAGAGGAAATTGAAGAGATACTCCGTCTGCGTGCCTTGCGCGCCGAAAAGGCGGCTGCCAGGGAACGCTCCATCAACTGGCTCCAGTCACTTCTCTCTTCCTCCGAACCATCCTCCGTTCCCCAAGAACAGGAGACGCTTGTCAAGCAACTCACCGATTATCTGATGCTCGGCTTCAATTCCGAGGGCATTGCAATCCTTTCGACACTGCAATCAAAAACACCTCTGCGGGAGTTGATTATCAAAATTCTGCATAAAGTCAACCGTTTCCCCGAGGGGGCTGACGAATTCCTTCTGGCAAATGGAATTCATGCAGGGTTCTCCCCTAAAACGCTTGAAGCAGCAGAACATCTTGTGCAATATGTCCCCGATGCCACAAGAGAAGACTATTCCAATAGAATCGTCTTCTCCATCGATGATGAGGAAACACGGGATATCGATGATGCCCTTTCCTGCGTAATCAATGATGACGGCACAATCTCTGTCGGCATATATATTGCCGATCCAGCATCTTTCATCGAAAAGGATTCTCCGCTGGACGAAGCGGCTGTGGAACGCCCCCTTTCAATGTACTTGCCGACAACGACGGTTCCCATGTTCCCTGAAATCATCAGTTACAACTACGCCAGCCTGGTGCAAAACGACATCCGCCCTTGTCTCGCTTTCAACGCGACTTACGACAATGAGGGAGAACTTCTCGATTGGTCGCTGGCATCAGCGCAAGTCAAAATCACGCGCCGTTTGTCATATCACGAGGCGGATGAACTCATCGCCAATGGTTCCGATGACATCGCCCGTTCCTTGCAGGCACTGCACCATCTGTCGCGAAAACTTTTGAAGATCCGTGAAGAAGATGGAGCAGTCACGCTGAACAGACCAGACCTAAAGATTCGGGTAAGGAACAACGAAATTTACATCAGCAACGAAAACACTGACACCCCTTCGCACAACCTGGTGAGCGAATTCATGATTCTCTGCAACAATCTCGCCGCGCGCTATGCGCTTGTCAACGACATTCCTGTAATATATCGCGCTCAGGAGAAGCCCTCTGAGCCTGTCTATTCCGTCCGTCCGTATGAGCCATGCTTCTTCGACCAGCAGGTCCGCAAAATGCGCCGCACACACCTGTCAACCTACCCTGCACCTCATTTTGGTCTGGGACTCGACCTCTACACACAGGTCAGTTCACCACTTAGGCGCTATGCGGACCTCGTCATCCAGCGGCAACTATCCGCGCATCTACGAAAACTCCCTCTGCCCTATCGTCAGGAAGAACTTTTTGTCATCCTCGACAATGTTGACAAGACATCGGCGCAGAACAAGTCGCTGCAACGCGAAGCGGACAACTACTGGGTGCTTGAGTTCATCCGCAGAAACAGAATCGGCGCTATATTCAATGCCACTGTCGTCCGCCAGGAAGGTTCGCTGACACTGGCCGAAATTGACGAACTATACGCACGTGGCATCGTGTTCACACGTGACAGAGTCAAACTCGGCGAACGTATCCGCGTAAAAATCAGGGAATCCCATCCAGAGACGGCCCGCCTTCTCATGGACATCATGGAATAAACATTACCATCTGGAACAACCGCCGTCCATCCGAATCAAAAGGAGCCTGTGGTGCCTATGGACCTAAAGAAAATAATCATCTCCATCGTTGCCGTGGCCGTTGCAGTCGCCGTCTATTTCATGTTCTTCCACGACAACGACCGCCGCGCGGTCATGAAGCGCTTCAATGCGCTGATGGAGGCAGTTGAAAAACCTTCAGGCGAAGGCAACATCTCCATGGCCGCAAAGTTTCAGTCACTCTCGAACATGGTGGACGACCATCTTTTCGCCGAAAGTTTCAATCCCGCCATCAGGTTGGATGAACCGTCCGATGTGATGCTCTCAAACTACGCAACGGCACGTTCATACGCCAAGTCGATTTCATTGTCCGCAAAGGATGTCGAAATCATTTTCACCAAGCCCGACGAGGCACAGTTGACATGCTTCGGAACTGCAAGAATCACGTCACGCACAGGCGAGACTTTTGATGAAACACGGCCTGCCATCCTTGTCTTCAAGAAAAAAGACGGCAAATGGCTGTTGTCCTCTGCATCGGAACGCCAGATTTTCAAACGGCAATAGACAATGCCATTATGGATTCCCAATTCCACAGAAACATCATTGAACCATTGAAGCGGATGGACAAACTAATCCTCTGCTTCCATGTCATTTTGCTTTTCACTGGAGTGGTCTTCATCTATGGTGCAGGTAAGGAAGTCGGCGGAACACTGGCGCACAAATGGATTCAGCAACTTCAATGGATAACCGTCGGAATTGTCGTCTATTTTGCCTGCGCAGCCATGGACTATCACAAATTAGGTAGAATCAGTTGGATATTCTACTCTATCAGCATGCTTCTTCTGCTGTATGTCGCCATATTTGGCATAACTATAAACAATGCTCGCAGTTGGATAAGCATCGCGGGACTCAGCATACAGCCGTCTGAATTCGCCAAACCAGCCACATTGCTTTTTATGAGTTGGGCGGTGACCCATCCAAACTGGCATAAAAGCCCAATTCCCCCATGGGTGCTAATTGGCCTCATCATCTTCCCGCCGCTTCTGCTTGTGCTTTTACAGCCAGACTTCGGCACGGCGCTTGTCTTCATCCCGTTCAGCATCGCCCTGGCGATTGTCAAGGGACTGCGCTGGAAATGGCTAATTCTCGCAGCCGCAGTCCTGCTCATTATGTTCCCGCTGTTTTTCCAGTTTTTAAAACCCCACCAGAAAGCCCGTGTAAAAGTGTTTCTCGAAGCCCCTACCAACGCCGTGCTTGCGGCAATGTCACCGATTCTATCCGATGCTCGCATGAACAAACTCCAGGAGGCAAAGGAAAACTTCTTCGCGGAGGACGACCATGCGGCTCACGATGGCAAATCTTCCAAAAAGACTACAAACCAACGGGATGACTGGAATGCGCGCCAATCCCTGCTCGCAGTCGGTTCAGGAGGCATTACAGGCAAGGGATTCCTCAAAGGCACACAGCATGTTCTCGGTTATCTGCCACGAAAAGTCTCGCCGACGGATTTCATTTTCTCCGTGATTGCAGAGGAAACTGGTTTCTTCGGCTCCGCAATGCTTCTTGTGTGCTTTGCAAGCATCATTCTCTGCGGATGCCGCACTGCCCTGCTCTCCCATGACCAGTTCGGCGTCTGCCTGGCATTGGGAGTCAGTGCGATTCTGGCGACACACACCTTCATTAACATCGGCATGACCGTCCAAGCGGCACCAATCATCGGCATCCCATTGCCGTTTGTTTCATACGGCGGCTCTTTCATGGTTTCCATCATGGCTTTGGCAGGCTTGAGCCAAAGCGTCCATATCCATCAGGAAGACAACGGAAATGTCTCAGAAGTCTGATGAAAATTGGATGTAAACAGGCATGCATAATTTTATCCTTCCCAAAATCACTTGGAAGTTTGGAGTCCGTCTGGCATTGATCGCTATAGCCGCATGGTTCATTTTTTCAAAGTCGCTGATTGTATCATACGTCAATGGCGATTCCATGCTTCCGACTTACCACACAGGCAATATACTCATCTGCTGGACAATGGCATACCGTAACCATCCACCGCAGCCTGGAGACATCGTCATGATCTCCTACAGCGGCCATTCCGTCATGCTGCTGAAACGCGTCGTCGCGGTGGCTGGAGAAACGGTTCAGTTCCACGATGGAAAACTCCTGATCAATGGAAACATCCCCGATGTCCCATGGGCTAGTTCTCCTGGCTGCGAGTGGGAATCCAAGCCATTGACTATTGCTCCTGGATGCGTCTATGTCGTTGGAGACAACCGTTCAATGCCAATCCAGGAACATCTCCATGGGGAAATTTCAATTACCGACATTGTCGGCAAACCACTTTTCTAAGACATACCTGAATCCGTGAAATACCGTCTGAAAGACGCTTTCGTTGTCGAGTCTTCCGCCTTCGCCCAAGGCTACGGCGAGACAAGCACGTATGTCATATACACTCCCTCAACTCTCCAGGAAATCGCCTCGCCATCCGACACTTCACGGATTCAGGACTTTTCTCACATAAACTTTTTTTAGGAAAATCCTTTGAAAAAGACTAATAATTGTTATATTTTATTTTTGAAGAAACACACGTCAGAATAAAAATCAGTCCTCCCAAATCCGCCTATGCCCAAAGAAGACGCCAGCAGACAACTTGTCATCAGTTTCGACCACGATTTGCTCATAACAGAACAACTTGACAAAGGTACTTTCACCACACAGGTTGAAATTACCATTCCAGAAGAGCATTCCCGATGGGAGAAGGCGTCTTCATTGATTCAAGACATTTCATCTCAACAAGTTGAGAACCTTGCTTTTGTCATAAAGTATTCGGAAAAAACACCTGTCGCAAAACTCGCGGAATTGAAGCAGTCCACACTATCGCCATTTCTCCTGGTGCTCTCTGGCAGACATGCGAACATCAAGCAATTGCGCGAAGACGCGGCACAGGCACGCTCCTTCGGCATTAGAAACTTCCTTGCAGTCACAGGAAACCTCCCCGAAGGCATCCAGCAGGATGCAGACGGCTCTTTCTCCGTGCCAGTCCCTGAATATACTGACAGCGTCGATGCACTGGCCGCCCTGACAGACCCACAGAAAAAACAGTCACTCGCATGTGTCATGAATCCATATATCTATGTTCCTGAAATCGTTTTCATGCACTATGCAAAACTCATCAAAAAACTTGACGCTGGGGCACAGTTCATCATTTCACAGGCAGGCTGGGACATCAAAAAGGCGCAGGAACTCCAATGGTATTTGCAGATGCGTGAAAAATTCATCCCCGTTATCGCAAGACTGCGGCTGATCTCACCAGACGAAGCGGGAGCACTTGGCAATGGACCGCTGGAGCCAGGCATCAATATCCCAGTTCCAATCGCCGCGAAACTCATGAGACTGCGTGAAAACCCAGAGCATTTCTGGGAATACCAGAACAAACTCGCCGCGCTTCTTGCCGTCGGCTACAAGAAAATCGGCTATTCGGGAATTCTTCTCGCAGGCATCAATGACAGCAAGATTTTCAAACAGACGATGGATTCCATCAACGATCTCGATAAATCCATCACGTCCTACAACGACTGGCGTCAGCAATGGCTGGCTTTCCATGAGGACTCCTCCATCGACCCTCCTCCGACACTTCATTCCGCAGGTATGCCTTATTACCTTTTCGACAACCTTCTTGCGCAGGACAAGCCATTCTACAAGCGCGATGAAGTAAAGGTCTCCACGACATCATTCACCAAGCCCAAGCAATGGGAATTGTTCAAGGCAAAGTTTATCAATCCCAACGCACAGGGCATTCTGGTCAAAGTCGCGAGACTTATCTTCAAGCCAGACGAGCGACTGATTCCATGCTATGGTCTTGACAACGCCGCCTGCCCCAAACGGCTCGTCTCAGGTCCCTGCGGCGGCGCACGTACCGACGGCTGGTGCGAGGCAAATCATGCCACTTGCTACTTCAACGACATCGCCAGAATCGCCGCCAGCCGTTTCGAACTGGCAATGCTGGAGGAATAATTCTATTCCATAATTGCAAATCCATTTCCACAGGCAATTTACATTAATTCATAACGCGATGTTCCCCAGGTTGTTCAGTAATTGCACACACCGACGAGATTGTGCAAAGCCCCCGAAACAGTCAAATTTCAGAAACCGTGGATAATTCATCCGCATGGGCAAGACTCGCGCCAGATGATACGAGCGGGCACGAGAAGTTGCCCATCAGCACCCGTCACAGCCGTTCCTGCCTCGATGTCAGGCTGCTTCCCGAACAGTTTGCTGAAAAGGCAGTTGGCAAGGATGTTGGAGTTGTAGTCTATGCCTGAAAGGGAGGGCGATGTGAATTCGGCGAATTTGGACAGTGACGCGCTGAACACCGCTATGTCGCGCGGAATGCGGATTCCGCGTTCGTTAAGAAGGTGAATGGCACGCATGGCCGCCGCATCATTGCTCAACACAAGGACATCAGGCTTGTGTGGAAGTGTCTTCGCCAGACTTTCGGATGCCTGTTCAAAGGAACGGTCTCCGTCATGCCCCATGGTCAGCCAGAAACAATCCTCAAAAGGCACTCCAGCCTGTTCGTAGGCGTCTCTCATGCCTTCTCGGGCTTCGAAGAAAGCATTGTCCTGATAGTTGTTTCGGATGCTGATGATTCGCCTGTAGCCTTTTGAGAGCATGCCTGCCGTCAACGAGCGGAAATTGGCGCGATGATAGGATTCCACCACAGGAAACGGGGTCGGCATCATGGGCTTTTCCAGAAATACCACGCGTTCAAAGGGTTCCAGAAGTGGAAGAATCTTAAAGCCGAAGTCGGGATAGTTGTGCGACAGGCAGACAACATCGCGGATGCCGTTTCCCCTGAAATCGTTGATGTATCCCGCTACAAAATCGAAACTATCATGGGACATCCCAATCTGGATGCGCTTTCCAGAAGCAAATGCCATCGTCTCAAGCAGAATCATGACCTCATTGTTGAAAGACGGTGCCTCACTGTCTATCAGTAGCCCGATGACGTCATTTTTTCTGGTGACCAGTCTTCGTGCATTGAGGTTTGGCTGATAGTTCAAACGTCTGGCAACACTGAGAATGAGTTCTCTGTTGCTCTCGCTGGCGTGATTCGTACCGATGTCGTTCAGCACCTTTGAGACCGTCATGACGCTGAACCCCGTCTCTCTTGCTATGTCTTTTAACGTTACATGGTTCTCCATGGATGTTAAACCAACTTTTCCTAACTGTTTTGTTGATGACCTGTCTGCCGTCCGCTATTTCAGGTCGGGGATTTCTTTGCCGAAAAGAATGCGGTATGTGACCTCGAGGGCTTGCGTGTTTCCCTGAGTAAAGGCGCGTTCAGGCGTTATGAATTTGAGTTCGAGAAGCCGTCCCGTGCCTTTGGGTTGAAAGTCATATCGGTCATATAAGTAACTGGTCGAGCCGAGTTGTTTTGGGGGAATCTGGATTTCGAGGGCCAGTTGACCATTTTCAGAGACGAGCAGCATGGTTCCGTTGAAGTCTTCAATGGGAATCGCAGCCGCCTGGTACCACATGGTGCCTGCCTTGCCCAGTTCGACAAGACTCCAACTGCCGCCTTTGCCAACGAACAACTTAGGATAAATGCCGAACACTTCAGGGGACATGTTGAGGCGAGGCGCAGTCGAAAGCGCCCCCTTGACTGGATTCCGTGCGACGAAATGCAGTTTTACTGAGAGGGTGCCATCGCGAAGGTCAAACGTCTTCTCGGCAAGTCCTTTGGCCGTGCTGGCGGCAAGTTTGGCAGTTCTGCCGTCATTGGAGACAAGCGCGAACGTATTCGGCACAATGCCAGCGAATTCGTCACGTCCATACCCCTCAATGGGATACTGATAGAGTTGATACCCCCAGATCGACTTCAGGATGTCATGTCCATTTCGAGCGAATTTCACCATCTTGCCAAGAAGCGCGGGCACTACGATGACCTCTGAATCGCCCTCCTTCAGCCTGGCGTACGGATAGGCCTTTGTCATCTCTCCAAGTTGGAAGCGATGCACGTCAAAAGCACCATTGAGTCGAAGATTGCTCACTCCGTTCTCTATCATGAGTTGTCGGATGAGAGCACCTTCTTCTCCGCACCGTTCTCGATTCGTGAAGTCCACCCCCCACAGATCCGTCTTGTCGTCAATTCTGCCTGGGCCATGGAAATTCATCCAGTAGTCGCCCCATAGGTACGGCAGAAGTACGAAGCCTAGACGGCACTTCAACGTGGCGTTCCGCTGGCTTTCATACGCTTTCATGAGGCGTGGGAGAACGTCCTCGACGACATCCTGCTCCAGATAGCCAGGCACATATTCCACGTTGTTCTTGGATGGAAGCCAACCGCTCGCATGATTCTGCTCCGTACGGTGTATGGCATAGAGCACGTCTTCGGCGGCCTCGCCATAGTAGCCGCGGCAGAAGTCCTGCACCAAAGACTCCACATCAGAGTCGGGACGCCACATCATCCGAGTGTTGACCCAGGCAAACAGGTGGACGAATTCTCCGCCGAACTTGGAGCCGAAAATTTCCTGATGGATGCTCTTGATTCCCAACTCATTGATATGTCGTATATTCCGCGCCTGATTGTACAGACAGGCCGCAGGAAACCAGAAATCATCGGTGGGATGGGAGTAGAGGTACGCTTCGAACTCGCTTCCGACCTTCTTCCATTCGGCAACATCGGAGATGAACGTCATGGTGTCCTCATCCTTTCCGAGTTCGGAAAACCAGTTAAAAGAGGCACAGAGCATCACGATGACGTTGTCGCGCAGCGTGATATTGGTCGGCGGAGTGAGACTCCATGAGTAGGCGAGCGTCTTTACACGCACATTGGGGAACTCGGCGGCCACCACGTCGGCCAGTTTGTTGAGTACAAAGCAGATGATGGACGAGGGGGCACCGCCATGCTCGTCATAAAATGTCTGACAGGTTTTACACGTGCAGAAAGGCGAACCATCGTTCTGCCCGAACCAAACGTCCGTGACTCCTGGAGTCTTTCGCAACCAATCCATCGTTCGAGCAACGATGAAATCCTGAAGTTGGGAATTCGTGAGGCAGACTCCCCAATGGTTGTTGGCGTGGTTGATCTGTCGTTTGCCATCTACCATGGCCGCCCATTCAGGATGCGTCTTGAAGATGTCAGGGCTCATGAGACGCCATAGCGTATGCATGTCTGGCCCTTGGCGGACGCCTCCGCCGTATTCCTCGCCAGGATTGTTCCATACGAGCATCGAATTCATGCGGTTGCGTGCATACCATTCGGCTGTCTGCCCATTGCCAGGCACGTTGGTGCGTGAACGGAATGGTGACGTGTATCGTTCCGATTTCACGACCAAAGACAGTTCTGGGCGGCTGGGAATGAGCGTTTCCTTTGGTGTATACCAACGGACGCCCAGACTTTCCAGAAACTCGTAGGTCGCGTACAGTGCTCCACGAGGGCGTCCACCCGCCAGAAGGAGCGTGTCTCCCTCGCTGTCGATGACCAGTTCTTCGGATCCCAGATGCTGATGTTTCGTCTCGGCCAGCCCAACGGGAAGCCCTTTCTGGAACCCAACGGCAATTCTTGGACCGCCGCCAAAATCTGAAGCAGAAACCACAGTAAAATCCGCCCCTGTCATCTGTTTCAGATGTTCTTGGAGTTCACGTGCTGCAGTCTTCTCTGCGGGGATGGCGTCATCGGGAACCGTAATCGTAAATGCCGTCTTGCCACCAGAAGCAAGACGAAATGGCTTCGTGCCGGCACTGCTGGGCAGGAGAGCCGTGCAGACGACAAACAGGATGGTTGCGGGAAGACTAATGAATCGAATCATTGGAAATCTCTCCGAAATTGTGGTGCCCTAGTTGACACTCCGCCAGAATCTGTCAGTAGCCGAGGTGAACGGCATCCTTGATGAATTGCTCTTTTCGAAGCAATTCCGTGTGCCCGTCCATGAAAGCGATGGTAATGTGGAAGTTGTTTCCATGACGCCATTCGTAGTTGTAGCCCGAATTCGTGCCGCTCTCGGCAGTCCATGGATTGCTGCACCATTTGACTGAATCCCACAGCACATACACTTCGCTCGGCTGATGGTCAGTGGTGATTTTGTTGATCTTCTGTCCAGACACATGCTGATTCAGACCGATATTCTGCTCCGCAGATGAAGACCCGTATGTATAACTGGCGGCAGGACATTTCCAGATGCCAATGGCAACGGAACCATAGTAGGCTTCACCCGCAGGGGAATTCCATTGCAGTCCCCAGGGCCAGATGCCACCCTTGCCATCAGCCACGGCGCGGTTGTACCATGAATCCTGTACGCTTACGGAATGCGGAATGGTCTCAACGTTTTCATCCGTATACAACGCCATATAGACTCCATGTTGCTTGAAATTGCTCACGCACGAGATGCCGCGTGCCTTGTCACGTGCCTTGCTCAACGCAGGCAGAAGCATGGCCGCAAGAATGGCAATGATTGCAATGACGACAAGCAGTTCAATTAAGGTGAAGGTTCTCTTCATGACAGTCTTCCTTTTGAAATTCATTGAAGGTCAAATTGAGTGATAATTATATTTATTAAGGTAAACTATAGGTGAATCATGCAAATGAAACAGAAGGTGTTTAACGTTAAACATAATGCTTTCCACTTTTTTGTCAAGCGATATATGTGTTAAAAAACGCCAAATTCCGTCGTCATCTAAAACACGGGTCTGTCAACGTCCCACATCCGTTTACAAATGGCATTCTGGCGGGACATCATCACGGTTCATCAAATTACCCCCAGGACCTTTCCGATATCCTCATGGAACAGCAGATCGGCCTTGCGGTCCAGCGGCGTCTCCGAGCGGTTGACAATGACCAGACGGCTGCCTCGCGGCCTGCAATCAGGCAAACCAGCGGCGGGATAAACTGCAAGGCTCGTACCGAGAACAAGCACCAGGTCCGCCGTCATAAATGCATTTGATGCCGTTTCAAAGGCATCAAATGGAAGGCTTTCGCCATAGAACACGATATCTGGTTTCATGACGCCGTGGCAGGAACTTCCAGCGAGACTATGCCGTAACAGCACGCCTGTCCTCAAATGGTCTACAAAAGCCGAATACTGCAGCGTCGCCCCGCATTGCTTGCAGGTGAGGCTCATCATGGAACCATGGACTTCCTGGACATTTCGGGACCCAGCACGCTGGTGCAAACCATCAATGTTCTGCGTAGCGACGCAGATTTCCTTCCCGGATTCCTTTTCCCAACGAGCAAGCTCCAAATGCCCCGCGTTGGGCTCGGCATCCAGCATGGCACCATAGACTGGCGCCATGACCTTATAGAAGCCCTCTGGATGTGAGTTGAAACGGTCGATGTCAAAGACCTCCTCGCTGCAAAGCGTCTTGTAGATTCCCGTCGATGAGCGAAAATCGGGCACTCCGCTTTCCGTTGACATTCCCGCTCCTGTCAGGCAGGCGATATGCTTCGCCTTTTGGACCATTTCCTTGAGTTTTCCAATTCTTATTGTCAGCTCTTCCATGATTTTTCACCTTTTTTGCATGGTCTTTCAAATGGCAATGACGTTTTTATAGACTATATTGTCATCAATGACTTTTTACAACCAGAATCTGCAGATTCTGCCGCAACAACACCGTCGGCTCATTTCAGCCGCACCAATCATCAGAAAAGGCATCTGACCATGACAGACAATCCACAAGGCAAAAGCAAGGCATATCAGGCAGCAGGCGTTGACATTGATTTAGCGACTTCACTGCTAAAGAAAGTCAAAGGGAAAATCTCGGCGACGCGTCGCCCCGAAGCACTTGCACCTATCGGCGGTTTTGGCGGGCTTTTCCAGATCGACTTGTCCAGATGGAAGCACCCCGTCATGGTCACGAGCA
>JAGCTA010000237.1 GCA_017963875.1 Victivallales bacterium
GACACCGCAAGCCGTCCCGTTGCCGCTGACATGACGTTAATCTTCAATCTTCATCCTGATGTCAAGGCTGAAGTCGATGGAAAAACAGCGATACTGACCAACGGGGCAACAGTTGTCAGGGCCGAATTTGACGCACCAGTGACTTTAGTCAACGCCACAGGCTATCAAGACTACCGCAAAGTCCCGTCAATGCAGTTGCGTGTCCAGTTCAGCGGCATTACAAACTTGTCCACAGTTTCCGTCTTTAGACTTGATAAATAACTTTAACCAAAGATTCACAAGGAGTTGCAATGGATGGTATTTTGACATTAAAAGAATTCAAGGAACGCACTGCGCGCGCTCAAAAGGTTCTTGCTGAAACAGATTTGGACGCATTTCTTGTATTCTCAACTGAATCTGAACCTGCGGGCGTCCGCTATTTCTCCAACTACTGGCCGAGTTTTGAAACGGCAGCCGTGCTTATCCCAAGAAAAGGCGAACCTGCCCTTGTCATCGGCCCTGAATCGCTGACTTTCGCGTCCTCAGTGTCACGCATTCCGCAAATCATCCAGACGATGGATTTCAGGGAATCCTCACAGCCAGACTACCCAGGCTCGACTCATCCAGACTGGAAAGCCATCCTTGGAAAATTCGGCGTGAAAAAACTCGGTATCACAGGCTTTCACATGTTCCCATACACCATAATGATGAACATCGCCGATGCCCTCGGTGGAATGGGGCATATCGTGAATGCGGATGCTATTCTAAGACCTGTCACCATGAAGAAATCCGCATTGGAACTGGATTGTCTTCGAAAGGCGGCAAAAATCTCCGAACTCGGATTCAAGGCGGTTTTGGAAAACATCAAGCCTGGAATGACTGAAGTGGAATTGTGCGGCATCGCCACCGCTGCAATGCTCGCCAACGGCGCGGAGGCGACGGGATATCCAATCTGGTGCTGCTCTGGTCCGAATTCCAATCAGGCAATCAGCAGACCAACGCTTAGAAAAGTCCAATGCGGAGAAATTATCCATTTCAGCATTGGAGCCAAAGTCGAAGGATACAGTGCAAGCATCGGCCGTCCTGTCGTCCTTGGAAAATGCCCCGATGAACTCAGGAAATTCATGCAGGTCGGCTTGGACGCAATCAACATGACATTCGACCTCATGGTCGCGGGGACGCAGGCCGCTGACGTTGCAAAAAAGGTCGATACGTTTATTGAGAAGTGCGGATATGGCGACGCCATCCTCTATGGTCCCGCCCATGGCTGCGGGCAAATGGAATGCGAGTATCCGTTCCTTGAGACATCTTCAGACTACGTCCTGGAGGAGAACATGACATTCATGGCGGATATGTTCCTTCATAGAAACGGTTGTGGTTTCCGCTGGGAAGACGGCCTGATTGTCGGAAAGGATCGCGCCGAACAATTGTCCAGCCTTGGTCGTCAACTCAACATCCTGGAGGCTTAATCATGGTCATTGACATTCATGGTCATTTGGGAAACATTAATTTTGCTCCATTCTGGCAAGCAGACGCGAAGCGGCTGGAGGAGTATTGCGCACAATCTGGAACGGATTTGATATGCCTTTCTTCCTCTCGTTCCATCATGTACGACGTCCGAGCAGGGAACGCCGAACTTGACTGTGCATTGAAGGAAACCAGCAAACTGCTGGGGTATGTCGTTGTCAATCCTATGTTCCCAGAGTCACTTGAGGACTTGTCGCTTTTGAAGACAAACACCAAGTTCCGCGGCGTCAAAATCCATCCAGACTACCACGGCTACGTATTGAGCACAGGTTCCAATAGACGCTGGGTCGAGGCAGTGGCCGACAAGACGCCGATGATGCTTTTCCATGTCTCTTGCATGCCAGGCACGGGCTTCTCTCCTGCGCTCACGGTGGCTGAAATCGCCAAGAACCATCCTGGAACGAATTTTGTGCTGGCGCACATGGCGGGAACCTACCAAAACGGAAACTATCCCTACTTCCCGAACATGGATTCCCTAGAGGCTGTCATGGACATGAATCTGGATAATGTGTATATCGATACCGCGCATTATCTTATGTATGTCTATCCTGGCGTCATGGAGAAAATGGTCAAATTGTGCGGGGCGGATCATATTGTCTATGGAACTGACGTTCCGCTGCAAGGCCCGATGCAAATGCGATTTGCCCAGGAAGTCATCAACGCTCTCGATATTCCACAAGCCGATAAGCACAAGATTCTGTCTGGCAATGCAAAGAAGATTCTTGGATTGTAAAACAATCGATTAATTCCATATTAGTTCCATACCCCAGGTTGGTCTCAGCCTGGGGTTTATGTTTTTATCCCCTATGTGATCTTCACTTTTTATTTCAGCCTTCGGAAACATATCGCCATTTCACTTTTCTAAAGGAAAGTGCACAGAAGAAAATCCATGTTATATTATGTATTTTACCTTTGGCATTTTGCAGTATCCTCATAGGATTCTCGCGCACCATACATCAAGGACATCCAATGAACATATTAACGAATATCGGAATCATCATTTTCATCGTCTTCTTTTTTGGATTCTGCATTTTCATCCATGAATTCGGCCATTTGCTGGCCGCCGTCTGGCAGAAACTCCATGTGGACAAATTCTCCATCGGCTTCGGCAAAAAAATCTGGGGCTTCAAATACAAAGGCATTGACTTCATCATCAGCCTCCTGCCTCTTGGCGGCTATGTCTCCATCCCTCAACTGGATCCAACGGACAAACCTAAGACAGAAGACGGGCGCGAATTGCCTTTCTCCAATCCGAAAGCACGCGCAATCACAGCGTTCGCAGGTCCTTTTTTCAATATCCTCTTTGGCTTTGTGCTCGCCATTTTCCTTTGGATTTTCGGCGCCTGGCAAACGCCGCCAACGAGTTCCTGCATTATTACGGATGTTCCATTTGTTCAGCCAGTCTATGGTGGCGACAATGGACTCAACCCAGGAGAACGCATTACGCATATCAACGGCCATAGCACCAAAGACATCCAACTGACCAACGGCTTAAACACAGGCGAGTTCGATGGAGAACTCTATGACTTGTGTGTCTTCTGGAACCAGTTCCCAAGGGAATTCAATTTGCCAACAGTCGATGGCGAAACGCTGAAACTTACCGTCGTTTCCAATGAAGACGACGGCACGGAAAAGACGCGTGACGTTGACTACATAGTGCATTTCAATGCAGAATATGCCGCTGGGTTACGCATGGGGGACCGTATCACCGCCTTCAACGGCGATACCTTCAAGGACGGTATCAAGGGAGTTATGGAACGCCACGCCTACAACGACAAGGACAAGGCAACGGTCACCGTCAAACGCGAAGGGCAGAAGCCATTTGACATCTCCTACGTTCAAGCACAGAATTCACGCGTCGAGGATTTGAAAGTCCCGTTCTTCCAGGCGCGGGACCCGTTGACCATCGGTGATATCCTCCCCGCGTCGCCTGCGGAAACCGCAGGTTTGCAGCGCGGCGACCAGTTCCTTGCATACGATGACAAGCCTATGTTATCTATCAACGGTTTTCTGGAATATGCCAAATCACTCCAAAAACCGACGATGACGATTCTCTACGCTAGAAAAGGGACGGAATACACCACTCAAATCAACGTCCCCGAAGACCGCGCAGATCTCAGCGCGGCAAAACTAGGCATGGCGTTCATTGTCACCATCAAATCTGTCTTCCAGGGAACTCCCGCCGAGGCCATCGGCCTGAAAGCCTACGACCGCCTCATCAAACTCAATGGCGTGGAAGTCATCGATGGAAAATCTTTTTCAGACACGGTCAAGGCGCAGAAGGGAAAACCGTTGACTTTGACAGTTCTCCGTGACGGCGAGGAACTCACGTTCAAGGACGTCAAGGCCGAATTTATGTCCAACGGCAAGCCAGTCTATCTATTGGGCATCCAACTGGACGATGTCACGCCAAAAATCATCGGATACCCTACTCCATGGGAGCAATTCACCGAAGTATTCAATAAAACCGCCAAGACGCTCTGGCTGCTGTTCCAGCCTGTCACCAACCTGATTACTGGGCGTGAGGGCAACGCGTCTGTAAAACTCAAACACATGAGCAGTTTCGTCGGCATTTCCGCGATGCTGTGGTACACGGTCAAGACCGAAGGCATTCGCGGCGGGCTAGCATTCATCATTCTCATCACATTCGGGCTGGCATTCGCCAACCTTCTCCCCTTCCCGATACTTGACGGCGGACACATCATGTTCGCGGGAATCGAGGCGCTCATTCGCCGACGCCTGCCCGCTAAATTCATGTCCGTCATATCCAACATCTTTGCTGGGCTGCTCATCGCCCTCATGCTGTTCATCACCTACAACGACATCCGCCGCCTTCCAAAAATCAAAAAAGCATATTCAAACGACAATCCCAAACTTGTCATTGACAATTCCACTCCGCCTTCGTCGGACGAAAAACCAACCGAAAGCGAAATGCAACCACCAGCCAAGGAAACGCCATGAATACCATTCAAATAGCCATTGACGGCCCCGCCGCATCAGGGAAAAGTACAGCCGCGCGCGGACTCGCTTCCAAACTCAACGGTCTCTACGTCAACACTGGAGACATGTATAGAACGCTCGCATGGGCGTCAATCCAGCATAACCTCAACCCCATGTACCATCCAAGGGACCTCGTCGGCCTTCTCCCTAAATGGGATCTCCGCTACCGTAGGCAGCCCAATGGGCAACTGGCTCTTTTCTTCAATGGCAATCCCGTTCGCCAAGAGGATATCCGCGCGCCGCAGACGGCAGCCATAGTCTCATACGTCGCGCAAATTCCAGAACTCCGCGCCTGGATGGTATCCCGCCAGCGTGATTGTGCTTTGCTTGACGTCCCTATTGTCATGGAAGGTCGTGACATCGGCACTGTCATCCTGCCAGATGCGCCCTACAAGTTCTTCGTCACAGCGTCGCCTGAAGAGCGTGCACGGCGTCGTCTGGCGCAAAGCGATGAAGTCGTGTCTGGAGCGACTTTGGCAAAAGTCGCCGCCGACATTGCGGAACGTGATCGCATGGACTCCACGCGCGCTGTCGCGCCACTGAAAGTGGCTCCCGATGCCATTACCGTCGTCACAGACGGAATGAGCAAGGAACAAGTAGTGGAGCACCTCCTGTCCTTCATCAAGCGATAAAGCACTTTTTTTATGTACTACCACGCCTTAGACTACCGTGTCGCATACGCAGACACCGATAAAATGGGTTTCGTTTACTACGGGAACTATCTCGTTTACTTTGAACGAACCAGAACGGAATTGCTGCGAAAGCAAGGCATTCTGTATTCCGAACTGGAAAAATCAGGCATTGCCATGCCTGTTATCGAGGCCAATCTCAAATTTCACGCTCCAGCCCATTACGATGATATCATTTCCTGCTATGGGGAATTTACATCGCTCAAGGGGTTAAGGGCAACCATCTCGTGCCGCATCATGAGAGGCGATACGCTCCTCGTTGATGGATACACTGTTTTGGCCTTCATGGACATGGCCACCAGCAAACCGACACGCATCAGCGATTCGCTCCGCGAACGGCTGTCTTCCCTTGTTTCATCATAAAACAGACAGACACATCATGCACTGGCCTATCATTTACTTAATTGTCCTCGCAGGGACGACCATCATATCGGCACTAATGACGCGTCTCTGCACTCGTCTCGCCATTCGCTGGGGCTTTCTGGACAAACCCCTTTCCGAAGCGCATAAGGCGCATCGTGAGCCAATCCCCGTGCTTGGCGGCTTGGCCATGTGTGTGGCATGGAACATCATCATTGTCATCGGCCTGCTCGCCCTGCCTCATATCACACGTCTGCTGCCATCCGATATCACGCAGTATTTTCCTGGAGTCTGCACAATCACTCGAAGATTGTTCATTGTCGCATGTGGCGGCATTGCCATGACCGCACTAGGAATGTGTGATGACAAGCACTCCATGAAAGCAAGTCGTAAATTCTTGCTTCAATTCATCATTTGCGCAATCATAGCCGTTGAAATTCCAGTTTCTGCCTTTCACAGCATCCCTGGTCTGAACTGGCTTGTTACCGTCTTTTGGTTCATGACTGTCATCAATGCACTTAACTTCTTTGACAACATGGATGGGCTGGCAGGAGGGACAAGCATGTTCGCCGCGTTCTTCTTCTTGCTCATCGCTGCCATGCGCGGGCAGGTTTTTGTCGCATTACTTTCCGCCGCGACCTGCGGTGCTGCCGCAGGATTCCTCACCCTCAATCTCCCACCCGCTAAAATCTTCATGGGGGATGGCGGAAGCCATTTTCTTGGATATTGCCTCGCGGCTGCTGGAGTCACAACGACGTTTTACCAAGCAGACACCAGCCCGACAACCGCCCCCATTCTCATTCCTGTTCTCGTCCTTGCCTTGCCCCTGTTCGACGCCATCGCCGTTGTACTCATCCGCATCAAGGAGCACCGCCCCATTTATATCGGCGACAACTGCCATTTGTCACATCGTTTTGTCAGTCTAGGGATGTCGCGTCCCCAAGCGGTCTTTGTCATTTGGATGCTATCGATGATACAGGGCGCTGGAGCCATTCTTCTCATCTGGCTTCCGCTTGTTGGATGCATACTTGTCCTTCTTCAAGCCATTGCAATTTTTCTAGTCATATCCATCATCCAATTCTACATATCGGAGAAAAACCATGATAACAGGCAATCTTGACCCTGTTGCGTTGCAAAACCTCTGCCGCATGGCACTTGCAGAGGATATCGGCTCTGGTGATGCTACAACGCTTGCCGTTGTCCCAGAGAATCTGGAAACACAAGCGCATTTCGTTGCCAGAAAGGATTGCGTTTGCGCAGGCTTGCCTGTAGTCAAAACCGTCTTTTCTGAACTGGACAGGACACTGGTTTTCCAGCCGCTCGTCCAAGACGGCGATTTCTGCCCGAAAGGATGCGATCTCGCCGTCGTCACAGGCAAGGCACGTTCCATTTTGACTGGCGAACGCGTGGCGCTGAATTTCATCCAGCGTCTGAGCGGTATTGCCACCATCACCAACACATACGTCAAAGCACTTGGTAATTCAAAGACCGTCTTGCTTGACACGCGAAAAACCACCCCGTTGCTTCGAATGTTGGAAAAATACGCCGTCAAGATGGGCGGAGCACAAAACCACCGCTTTGGCCTTTTTGACAGAATCATGATCAAGGACAACCATCGCGAAATGGCAAAATACACAGGGCCAGACTCCATTCGACACGCTGTTGCAGCCTGCCGTGAAAAATATCCCAGACTTGAAATCGAAGTCGAGGCGGATTCCCTCGAAGATGTCGCTCAAGCCGCTGATGCTGGCGTGGAGTACATCCTGCTGGACAATATGGACAACGACACCATGGCTGAGGCCATTCGCATCATCAACGGGCGGGCAAAGACAGAAGCGTCTGGAAACATCACGCTTGAACGCCTGCCGTCATTGGCGAAACTTGGCCTAGATTACATCTCTTCTGGCGCTCTTACTCATAGCGCACCGTCAATCGACATCGGTTTGGACATACTCATTTAATCATCATTCAACAATCCCACCATGAAAAAAATCGTCTCCATTATCGCATTCGCATTAATCGTCACTTTCATCGCCAGTTGCCAAAGTTCCAGTACAGCGCTTTCAACCGCCAACAGCGAGCGCGATGCTTTCGTCGATGCGCAGAACACCTGGAAGGCTGGCGTTCATTCTTTCAATGACATGAAAGACGCATACGGGGCACCAAATAACTATGCAGATACCTCCAACGGAGGTTTTGCAGTCCGCTGGCTGCGAACCACGCGAGTCATCGTCCCTTCCCCCGCAACCGCCCCTGGCGGCGTTGTCAACGAAATCAATTCCGCACGATTCAGACCTCATCACTTCACTTCAGTAACCAGAAGTCTCGAAGCATTTTATGACGCAAATGGAATTCTAACGAATTTTCGAGTCAACCTTGTAGAACAGGAGAACCCAGTAGAACAGGAGAACCCAAAATGACACAAAAACTCGATCCAACAAAACTCGCCGACTGGCAAATCGCCGAAGCCGCCGAAGAATCCATGCTTTCTGTCAGCCAACTCGCGGATATCCTCGGCCTTAAGTCCGACGAACTTATTCCATGGGGTCGTCAATTGGCAAAAATCGACCAAAAGAAAGTCCTGGCACGTGTCGCAGGGGCAAAACAGGGAAAATACATCGATGTGACCGCTATCACCCCGACACCGCTCGGCGAAGGAAAAACAACGACGACTCTTGGCCTCGTCCAGGGCCTTGGAAAAATCGGCAAACGCGTCTGCGGCGCTATCCGCCAGCCCAGTGGCGGACCCACTTTCAATATCCAAGGATCTGCGGCAGGCGGTGGTCTCGCACAATGCATCCCGCTGACTCCTTTCTCCCTTGGCCTTACAGGAGACATCGACCGTATCACCAATGCGCACAATCTTTCCATGGTCGCTTTGACCTCGCGCATGCAGCATGAACGCAACTATGATGATGAACGACTCGCAAAAAGCGGTCTCAAACGCCTTGACATCGACCCCTCACGCGTCCAGTCCAAATGGGTGATGGACTTCTGCGCACAGGCGTTGCGCAATATCACTATTGGAAAAGGCGGAAAGATGGACGGCTTTGAGATGGAGTCTGGCTTTGCAATCTCCGTCTCATCAGAACTCATGGCCATCCTAGCCGTCGCAAAGGATTTGGCGGACATGCGCAAGCGCATCGGCAGAATCGTCATGGCTTACAGCAAGTCTGGCGCTCCAATCACGACCGCCGATTTGGAAGTCGATGGTGCCATGACCGCTTGGATGGTGGAAGCGCTTAATCCGACGCTGGCACAGTCATTGGAAGGTCAGCCGATTCTCGTCCATGCAGGCCCATTCGCAAATATCGCCATTGGCCAGAGTTCCGTCATCGCCGACAGAATCGGCACCGCCCTTTCGGATTACCACGTGACGGAGAGTGGCTTCGGTGCTGACATTGGATTCGAGAAGTTCTGGAACCTCAAATGCCGTTATTCTGGACTCAAGCCAGACGCCGTTGTGCTCGTCGCAACCATCCGTGCACTGAAAATGCACGGCGGAGGTCCTGAAGTCAAGCCTGGCCTCAAATTGGACGAAGCCTATACAAAGGAAAATCTCGGTCTGCTTGAAAAAGGCTGCGAGAACCTGCTCGCACATATCGAAACCGTCAAGAAATCTGGTGTCAGGCCTGTTGTCTGCATCAACAGTTTCTACACAGATACGCCTGCGGAAATCAAACTCGTCCGTAAAATCGCTGAAGAGGCAGGCGCCTATTGCGCGCTTTCCGAACACTGGCTCAAAGGCGGTGAAGGCGCAGTTGAATTGGCAGAAACCGTCATCAAGGCCGCCGATGAACCCAATAACTTCCACTTCCTCTATGAACTGGATACGCCGCTTGCGAAACGCGTCGAACTCATCGCTCGGGAAGTCTATGGTGCGGATGGCGTCGATTTCCTCCCCGAAGCGCAGAAGAAACTCGAAATCCTGGCCAATGACCCAGATGTCGCGACCATGGGAACATGCATGGTCAAGACGCATCTAAGCCTTTCACACGATCCTACCATCAAGGGCCGCCCGCGCGGCTTCCGTCTGCCTGTACGCGACATCCTGCTCTACAAGGGCGCGGGCTTTGTCGTTCCCGTTGCAGGCGACATCAAACTGATGCCTGGCACAGCCTCCAATCCAGCCTACCGCCGCATCGACGTCGATGTCGAAACAGGAAAGGTGAAGGGATTGTTCTAAAAGTCAGTTCAGGTGCCCGTCGATAGGCATTTTGCTGAAACAGGCGAGCACCTATTATTCTGCATTGTCTTTTGTTGTTGGCTCTATTCCCCAAGAGGGTCGGTAATTGCTCATGTCAAGGTGGCTCTGCCAAGACCCCGCAGGGGTCAAATATCAGTAACCCCAGGTTGAGCAAAGCGAAACCTGGGGGACGCAACCCTCTACAGGATAACGACCTCGAAGAGGTCGAACCTATCCTCTTGGAGAATAGAGCGTTGTTGTTAATTTCTCGAAAACTGTTCCCTTCCATAATGCTTACTCATGAACAAAAACGAATCAACTGGTTCAGGCATTGTCTGAAGGAGTTCCATAGATCCGAAGGTGAGGAATGGGCCAATGGCATAACTCATTTCATCGGAGTTATCTTCAGCGTGGTTGCCATCACGATGATGGCGATATTCTGTGCCCAGAACCGTTCCGCGATCTACACGGTCAGCTGTGCAATCTACGGCACATGTCTTCTGGTAGTTTACAGTGTCTCCACTCTTTACCATATCATCAGGGATTTCAAGCCGAAATGCATTTTTCAGTTGCTTGATCACTGTTCAATATATCTCTTGATAGCAGGAAGTTACATGCCGTTTACTCTGCTGGTGCTCGCACCGCAGAAGGCCTGGCTGATGTTTGGAATCGAATGGGGACTCGCCTTGACTGGAATCCTCGTGGAATGCCTGTGCTCAAGGCGCATAGCTGATATCATTTCGCTTCCCATCTTCATCATTATGGGCTGGCTGATTGTCACGACTTTTGTCGATGTGTACCGCAATCTGAACGTCCCCGCATTTGTGCTATTGTGCGTAGGCGGCGGGACATATACCATCGGGGTGATTTTCTTCCTATTTGACAAAGTGCCGTACATGCATACTGTGTGGCATGTTTTTGTCTTGCTTGCAAGTATCTGCCACTGGGTGGCAATCACGTTTTTCATCGTTTTATAGCCGATACAGACGCCACCATGCTTTCATCCCGTGAAAAAAGCATCATCGCCGCAATGTCAAACAGGCACCTTCGCAAGAAACAGCCGTTTTTCATTGCCGAAGGGCTTCGCGTCTGCCGCGAGGCGGTAACAAGACAGCCTGGCTGGGTTAGGCTTGCTCTTCTCACTGAAGACTTTGCGGAGACAGCCTTGGGGCAGGAATTCCTTGCCGAATGCCTCCACAACAACATCCGTTCTGAAACAGTTGCAAATGATGTTTTCGCCCCTTTGGTAGAAACGGAAACACCGCAAGGTGTCCTATGTCTATGTGACCGCCCGTCATTTGGAATTCCAGAAATGTTGCCCAAGCCCTTTGCGCTTATTCTAGACCAAATTTCCGAGCCTGGCAATTTTGGGACCATCCTCCGTACCGCCTGGGCAGTCGGGCTTCAAACGCTCTGGCTTGTCAAAGGCGGTACAGACCCATACGCGCCGAAAGTCGTACGCTCAGGCATGGGAGCGCAATTCGCCTTGTCTTTTGTCCTGTTTGACTCCCTTGCAGCCGCTCGCGACGCACTTTTCCATCTTGGCGGCAAACGCCTATGGTGTACTGAAGAGTCGGCGGATATTTCCGTATTCGATGAAAAGGAATTCGTCATGGAAGAATCTGGCCTAGTCATTGGAAATGAGGCAAACGGCATCAGCGACACGTCCTTGGGAACGCCTGTCACCATCCCCATGCCTGGAAAAGCCGAATCGCTCAATGTCGCCCAGGCGGCAACGGTTTTTCTTTTCGAGGCCGTCCGCAGAAATCTTTTCTAACTATTTAGGAGCATTTGCCAACCGATGGCCTTCCTTGAAGTCAACAACCTGCATGTGTGGTTTCCAATCCGCAAAGGCATTTTGAACCGCGTCGTCGGATATGTCCGCGCGGTGGATGGTGTGTCGCTGACACTTGAGGAAGGCGAGACGCTTGGGCTTGTCGGCGAATCTGGCTGCGGAAAAACCACGCTTGGCCGAGCCATTCTCGGACTTGAAAAAGTCCGTTCAGGGCAGGTTTTCTTCGACGGAGCGGAATTCACCGCGCTCCCTGAAGCCAAAAGACGCCTGCTCAGAAAACGCTGCCAGATGATTTTCCAAGACCCATTTGCGTCACTCAATCCACGCATGACTGTGTTGGAACTAGTTACAGAAGGCCTTAAATATCATGGACTGCTTGGCGATGAATCCCTTTACGACGCTGGCTTGAGGCTGCTGAATGACGTTGGCCTTGGTTCAGATGCCCTCTACCGCTATCCCCATGAGTTTTCAGGCGGTCAGCGACAACGCATCAGTATTGCCCGCGCCCTCTCGCTCAAGCCTTCGCTTATCATCTGCGACGAGCCAGTCAGTGCCCTGGATGTTTCAGTTCAAGCACAGGTCATCAATCTGCTGATGGATTTGAGGGACAAATATCATCTGTCCTACATTTTCATCTCCCATGACTTGAGTGTCGTGAAAATCATTTCCCAGAAAATCGCAGTCATGTATCTTGGTCATATTGTGGAAACAGGCCCTGCAAGCCAAGTTATGGAGCAGCCGTTGCATCCATATACCCAGGCACTGCTTTCTGCCGTGCCAGTCCCAGGGAAAACGACAGATAATAGAATCATCCTCAAGGGCGAAATGCCATCGCCAGCCAATCCACCGACGGGCTGCCCCTTCCACCCACGCTGCCCTCGGGCGTGCCCCGATTGCGCCAAAAGACTACCCGAAATCCGCCCTGTTTCAAAAGAACATTCCGTCGCCTGCGACAGGATATGACCGCATAATCCATGGGCTCGACGATGAATAATGAAACAACCAAACCTTTACGCAAGTTAAATGAATTCAAAAACATCTGCAAAGACGCAGCACACGCCTCCAGGCAATTTGAAATGCTGAAGGAGAACGACCATATCCTTGTCGGAATTTCAGGAGGTGAAGATTCGCTGACGCTCATGCATGTGCTTACCGAACTCCAAAGGCGCTCGCCTTTTCATTTTGAACTGACCGCCGCCACCGTAGACCTCGGTTTCCAGACGCTTGATACAACTGTGCTGGAGCAATACTGTCGCACACAAGGGTGGCCTTTTCAGATGATTCGACTCAACGGCGCGGAACTTCTACGCGAAAAGAATGCGGAAGACCGACCTTGCGCCCTCTGCTCGCGCCTTCGTCGAGGCCAGTTGCACGCCCTCGCCGATAAACTTGGATGCAATAAAATCGCCTTGGGACAACAACTGGACGACTTGTGCGTCTCCCTGCTCATTGCCCTTTTTCGAGGTGGCGGACTCAAGACAATGGGACCAAATGTCCCTGCGGACGCCGCCTCCAAACGACTTATCAGACCACTTTGCCTAATCGCAAAAGAAAGAATACACAAAATAGCGGAAATCGCGCAGTATCCAAAGGTCAAGTCATGCCCGTATGAGCAGAAATTGCAGAAGGATGGCGACCGATTCTTCCTCGAACAACTTCTCAAGCAGTTGGAACCCAGATTCAAGGACATTAAATCCGCCATGCTTCACTGCATGGGAGATGTCCGTCTGGCGCATCTGCTGGATACACGCTACCTCGACTACCTACAAAAAGACCCCGACGCGGGAAAACTATAAGCCCTTTGAAAAGGCAACCCATTCCCGAAAGGTCAAATATCAATACCCCCAGACGAGCGTCAGCAAGCCTAGAGGTATGAGCAACCACAGTATTCGGCCTCAGAGAGATCGAACCTGCCCAACGCGGCAAAACTGCTTGAAAAGATTCGATTCCTGCTTCAGAAC
>JAGCTA010000238.1 GCA_017963875.1 Victivallales bacterium
ATACTCCCCCTGTATGCATTCCGCCACGCCTGTCAATGTTGTGCCCTGAGGTAATCCCAAATGGCACCTCAGGGCTACAAGAACCTCATCCAAAGTCGCACGCCCCTGAAGATATTCCATAATCATCCATCGTGCCTGCCTTCGCCGACATCTTGCAGGGCTGTGATACGCGCGAAGAATCAGCCTAGCGGCATCAGCCAGAAAAACAACCACAAACGCAAAGGCGAAAACCTCAGCCAAAATCCAAGCCATGCCTGAAATGCCTTTCCAATATGGCTGGGGACATGCGTAAAGATTTTTCACTGGCACGGATGTCTCTTCCACTGTTTCAGCGTGCATATCAGTTTCTCCATCTTGATTGACCATTTCCTCAAGACGCACTGAAAAAGTATCAAAATACGCATCCTGCAACGGACTCATTGCCGAATGAACCTCATAGCAAAAAAAAGATGCAACGGCTATGAGATATATTAATACACTTTTAGACAAGCACATATTGAATATGACAGCAGTTTGATTCATTCAATAAATTTGACATGACACGGGAATAAGATATTTTATCTTTGGTATTTTTTCAATTCAATCTCCTTATAATCATCCCGCCATGTCACTGACTGAACTAGAACAATGGGAATTGACTCTTCGAAAAGCACTCGATTCCGTTGATGATGAACTGGAAAGACAGTTTGCGGATACAATCATCCGCAATCCCAACCGCCCTGCCCCTGGAACGACGGCATCAGCCAAATCAGACGGACTGTTTTCCGTCACGTCAGCCTTTTCACTCGGTCTGACAACTGGCAGTGGCCCTGGATACACTATCTCGATCAGGGTATCATCTCTTTTACCGCTCACTTCCGAAGAGCATGAATGCATTCTATGTGCTGCGGAAAAAAGTCTTCCCGAAGCAATTTCACAGGCATTTCCAGGCAAGGAATTTCATCTGGAACGCATGGGAGACAATTTTCGCCTTACTGGTGACCTGAGCCTGTAGAAATGTTTTCTCAAAGGCTCATTTGAGCATCTTCCGCTGGCTGTCATTTTTGTTTTCCATTCCTGGATGGATTTGCAATTGAAGCCCTGCCATTCGCCCTGCCTCTTTGAGATTTTTGTTCATCCTATAACCTCCAGTTGAACGGCATGTCCTTGGAAAACGTGCATGAAAATATTTGTCCAACTCTTTGTCAACTCGCACTAGAGCCATGATTTCAGGGTGCTTGTTCTGCCGTTCCATCACCTCCCTGATTCCAATGAGGCAACCATACTGGAAATCGCGTTTTCTCCGAACTGAATTTCTATAAGGAGAATTTCCAAATGCCTCTAGCCAGGCATTTTCAAGAAATCTCGAAATATAATCCCACACATAAAGGGCAATTTTCACCTTGGAACGTCTTCCGTTGAATATTATAATGCTTTTTTCAGACGTTGAATCATCTTCAAGATAATATTTGCGGCTTGTTATGCATCTGACATCATAATATTCGGATAGAATCCCGCCTAGCCAACTTTCCTGATTCGACACCCTAGAACCAGACAACTCTTTTTCAACTGATATGAATGGGTCGCTGTCGTTCTTTTCTGTTTCCTCCTCCGTCAGAGAATATTTTGACATCAGTTCACGTGCCTTTGTCAATGCCAAAAGTGCTTCATGCTCATTCGGGCTTTCCGACAATGAGAGAAGTTTCTGAACCTTTTTCGCCATCGGCGAGGATGCCGAATCATCCGAATCATCATCCTGAAGCAACCATTCGTCCAGCGTCGGATAGTCACTTGACGCATGGGGATTTGCCCCGATTTTTTCGCACATCTGACGAAACAATCTGCCGTGAGCAGGCTCGTCCACGCATGGATAAAACCATTCCTTCAAATAATGCGCCAGTTCATGCCGTAATACATCCTCCACGGCAAACCAAGGATGAAACCTGATCAAATCCTCTTTCAGTTCAATGATACCGCCTATTTCTCTCCCCAAAAATCTACAGCGTCCCCAGGGAGTCATGTCAGCGACAATGTCAACCGATGGAGTAACTGGCCGCCGTTCTGGCCTGACTCTTGAAAAGGAATCATTGAGAATATCGTCAATGACTCGGTATATTCTATCGCCACACCTTGCTATCTCTGAAAATCCATCCGTCATCATATTTCCCTGACATAAAACCAAAACTTGAAAAACAGTTTCAGCAACTATATAGTATGCGTAACTTTTTTCTTTTTTTATTGGAAAAATCCCCTAGGGGATTCTATATGGTTTATGGCAATCTTTCCAGAAGACCAGGGCTGGTTGAAATAGGAAGACATTGCCTGAACCGGATTATAATATAATCCATTATTAATATCATAACATACAAAGGAGAATCAATTTATGAAATGGACATCAATCTTTCTCGCTGGCATGTTTGCGTTTTCATCAATGATGGCGCAGACAGTCAACACCACCACGACCACCACAAAAACTGAAACAAAAACCGTCATTACTGAAACAACGACTAAAACAGAAACCAAAACACCTTTCATCAAAGTCTGCGTGCTGGACTTCACCACAGTTGATGGCGCAGGCACAAAACTCTTGGAAACGCGCTTCAAACAGAATCCACCACCAGAAATGAATTCACTGACACCCGAAGACCGTCAATCCATCAACAATGTCATGCAGGGTTTTGTCAAAATGATTGACGCAGTGGCCAATGCCAAGACAAAGGCAAGTGTCCGCATTGAAGACCGTGACAGAAATATGGAACTCTACAACAAGGCAGTGAATGGCACGGCTCGGCCAGCAATCATCGGTGCCGACTATCTGACCGCTTACCTCGGACGCCATAGCAATATCTTCGGCTGCCTGGATGCGTCACTTATGCGTAAAGCCATGCTTAAAATCAGCAAAGACCCCGATTTCCCGAAGGATTTTCTTCTTAAACTCGGCAAGGAAACTGGCGCGACTCATCTCATTTTCGCGACCGTTTCCGACCTCCGTTCAAAACAAAACTCTTTCACAGGCTATGGGATTGAAACAAAAACGACTGTCTGCCAACTGGATGTCATTATCAAACTTGTTGACCTCGAAAAGCAATATACAGTTTTCAGCAACGTCTATACGGGAAATTACCGTGAACAACGCCCCATCAGCGTCGAGCAGTTTGACAATAACATCTTCCAGAATCTCATGACCTCTGCGCTGGAACAAGCAGCCGAAGAACTTACTGAAATCTGCGACCCTGACAACAAAGATGGAATTTTCAAGAAAACCGTGACTACACAGGAAATCCTGCAATAATCCAACAACCTCATAAAGGGTCTCGTACCCTCCCCCCACGTATAAAATAAACGCCAAAACAGGCCGCTCACAAAGTTTTTTTACGGGGGGGCATTCTATTTTTAACAATATGATTCTGGACGACGGGTGTCGCCCAATTTCGAACCACGCTCTAAGAAACTATCGGAGAACAATATGAAAAACGTAATTCCGCTCGTGGTCGCTGTGATACTTGGTCTTTTGGCAGTGTTTGCCGTCAGCCGAACCATGTCAAGCCGCTATGACAGTAATGTGGAAATGGTGGAAGTGGTTTCCGCGTCTAGGATGTTGAATGAAGGCGAAGCAGTGACGGAGGGCTTTATCATTCCCCGCTCCGTCGCAGTCTCCTCATTGCCTAAACAGCATATCAAATGGAGCAATCGAAACATGATCATCGGCCAGCAACTCATCCATGCCGTTGCCAAGGGCGATTATGTGCTTCTCTCCGATGTCGGGGGCGTTACGACAAGCAAAGGCAACATCATCGGTGAAGGTGAATGGGGCGTACCCGTCTCATTTGCCGACAACACGTTGGTGAAAATGCTCCAGCCTGGTGATGAAATCGCCATCGTCGGGACATACAAAATTCAGGAAAAAGTCAAGCGAGGCAAGGACATGGATGCCGCCACGGACATCATACAGCGCCAGGTGACAACGGTGATTTTCCCACGAGTCCGTATCCTTGAATTGACCTCCAGCGGAGTCCTTCTTTCACTGCCGCCCCAGCAGGCACTTGCCTTGACCGCCATTCAGCAACAGGCGGAACTCTATCCTCTACTCAGGAAAACCAATGATACCAAGGCTCTGAACAGAAAGGACGGTGGAATCTACGAAAACTCCACCTTGGCAAAACTGGCTGAAAACCTAATTCACATAGACCTACCCGCAACCCCAACGGAAATCAAGGAGTGACGTATTCATGAAACTCAAACAATCCATTCTCTGCCTTATTCTTTTCGCCATCGGCCTGTTTGGCGCTGAACAGGAAAAGTTCAGCCTGACTGTCGGTGCCCTGAAAGTCATAGACCTGCCTTTCGCCATGGAATCATACCGCCTGAGCACAAAGGGCAAAGTCACTATTGAAGAAGTCAACAAACAACAACTTCGTGTCATCGGAAAGGAAATCGGCGAATGCAATCTGACCGTCACAGGCGCAGGCGTCTCCATCGACTACAGCATCTCCGTCAAAGGAAATATCGAAAAAACACTGAAACGCCTCCGCACCGACTTGGAAAACCTGCCTGAACTCGATATGTCCATCAACCAGGACTACATCGTCATCAAAGGCACTGTCAGTAACCCATCCAATTGGGCACACCTGCAAAAAGTTCTCGCACTTTACAAGGACAATGTCCATAACTTCGCCACATTCCGCCCAACCGCCGAAACCTTCCTGAATCTCAAGAAAATACTCAAGGAAGCAGGTTTTGAATTCGCAGAAGATGGTCAGGCTCCGTCACAGGGCCAACTCGAAATGAAACTTACCGCCGATGCCTTCATTCTCAATGGCGAACTCTGGAGCGAAGAATCCATTGCCAAAGTCAACCAGATACTCAGCACGCAGACATGGCTCACAACGGATCCCAAAGCGGCAACTCCTGAAAGCGGCAAATTCCTTGGAATCATCGGGCTTAGCGTCGTGCAGACTGTCCTGGAAGTCGATGTCGTCTATGTCGGCGTGTCAGAAGGCGAAGCAGAGAAAGCGGGTTCCAACGCGCCAACCGCGAACTTCGGACTGCAGTGGATATACGATGCAGTCGCTGGCCGCAAGAACCCTGGCTCCAGCGTCACATTTGGTGCCAACATCCAGAATACCTTGACATTCCTCGCCAACAACGGCATCACACGTCATTATGACGCAGGCCATGTTAGTTTCGTCAACCATGACAGCAAGGGCGGCGAACTTCATACTGGCGGTACCGTCTCCGTCAAGGTATCGGGCGTCGAAAACGGCAGCCTGCAGGATATCGACTATGGCCTGACGATGAAAATCAAGGGCGGTCTCGTTGCCTCGAACAAGGTTAAACTTGATCTTGACCTGACGAATACCTCCGCAATTTCTAGCAGCGGCGACGCGTATACGCGTAGCACCGATTCGACCAAACAAACAGTCTATTGCGACCTTGACAAGACGCTCGCCGTCGCAGGGTCGCAAAAGATTGCGCAGGATGTCCAGAAGTCGGGTCTCCCGATTCTGCGCAGCACGCCTGTTCTTAAATGGTTTGTCTCCACGGACGGCGGCTCCAAGAGCGAAACGAGGCTCTTGATCCTCGTCTGTCCACGCGTCGCTGGCGCGACGCCTGACGCGCAGATCGAAGTCCCGATCACCGAACAGACCCAAGGTACCTATAAGGAAGCCAAAGGCGACCTGAAGGCTGACGAAGAAGCCAAGGAAGCCGCAAAGCCCTGGTACAAGCGCTGGTTCGGTTTCTGAGCCTCGGTAGTCATTTAATTCGATTCAAAATCATAATCAAGGGGCATCCTCAGATCAATGTTGAATATCATCATATATGATGCAGACGGCGGTATTCAGGCGACACAGCCGATCCCAGAGGGCAATGTCTCCCTCAGCATAGGGCGCCATTCTGAAAGCGACGTACTGCTTGCAGGCGGCGGTGTCTCCCGCCATCATTCAAAGTTGCATGTCATGGGCAGCGCGGTGTTTCTTGAGGATGCAGGAAGTTCCGCAGGCACTTTCATCGACGGCAATCCCGTTACGGAAATGACGGAACTGCCATTGGGTGCCAAGGTGACCATTTGCACTTATACCCTAGTGGTCACCGATCAGGATGTTTCACCCCAGCCAGTTGCCGAACAGCCTCCGTCCCCCCCCTCCGCGCCTGAACCGCCCCTTCAGCCAGTTCAACCCGCCCCTGCGCCTGAGGTCAATAATTTTCTTGATGAATTCAAGAACGCTTCGGTCCTGTGCCAACCTGACATCATGGCGCTAAAGCGTTCCATTCATGAAAATGTCCTTGAAAAACTCAACCTCACTGAAGACGCATTGAAGGACACAGCCAATGACGAAATGCTTGACAAGGTCGGGACGTGCCTTGACGCCGTTCTCCGCGAACGGCGCCATGAATTGCCCCATACCATACCGCTGGACCTGTTCCGCCAGGCATTGATGGATGAACTCATCGGTTTCGGTCCAATCTCACCATTGCTAAGGTCGCCGAGAATTTCGGAAATCATGATCAACGGCCCTGACATCATCTTTGTGGAAAGCAAGGGCAAACTCTATGAAAGCGGCGTCCGCTTCTTTAATGAGCAGCATCTGATGTCCATCATTCAACGGATTGTCGAACCACTTGGGCGACACGTGGATGACGCGTCGCCGATGGTTGATGCACGATTGCCTGACGGCTCGCGTGTCAATGCCATCATCCCCCCACTCGCACTCCATGGCGCATCAGTGACCATTCGTAAATTCGCAGACAAGAAACTGACGACGGACGACCTGATCAAATTCGGCAGCATGACGCCTGAAATGGCGCTCTTTCTGGAAGAAGCGGTTAAGTCCCGCCAGAACATTCTCGTATCGGGCGGTACGGGGTCAGGAAAGACAACACTGCTGAATGTCCTCTCGCAGTTCATCCCGCAAGGGGAACGCGTGGTAACGGTCGAGGACTCCGCCGAACTTAAACTGTCCCATCGCAATCTGGTCAGCCTTGAGGCAAGACCTGCCAATATTGAAGGAAAAGGTCGTGTTACCATCCGAGATCTGGTTGTCAATACCCTACGTATGCGCCCAGACCGCATCATCGTCGG
>JAGCTA010000239.1 GCA_017963875.1 Victivallales bacterium
ATATCCTTCCTTGATGATGGATTGTTCTCCAGTTCGTGCTTTCGTGCCAGAGCCGCTGGAGAGAGAAATTCTGAATCGACGTAAAACTGGTTAGCCCTTGCAATGCCTCGAATCAATCATGTAGAAAACCTGTTAGCGGATCAGATGCGGACGCGCCGCGTTCCAAAACGCGCCCAACTCCTGCTCGCCATGCCATGCGCCCCGCCTCGATGGCACTTCTGAAAGCGGCCGCCATCAGCGGTATGTCGCCAGCGGTCGCCAGCGCGGTATTTGCCATGACGGCGGTCACGCCCATTACCATGGCTTCACATGCCTGTGAAGGACGCCCAATTCCAGCATCCACAATGACAGGCAATTCGATTTCATTGACCAGAATCTGTATGAACGGTTTGGCCTGCAACCCTTGGTTGGAGCCGATTGGAGCTCCCAATGGCATGATGGCGGCGGCTCCCGCCTTGACAAGGTCACGCGCGGCCATAAGGTCTGGAAACATGTATGGAAGCACAATAAAACCTTCAGATGCGAGAATTTCTGTTGCACGAATCGTTTCCTGATTATCTGGCATCAGATATTTGCTGTCTCGCATGATTTCAATTTTGACGAAATCGCCGCAGCCGATTTCACGCGCCAGCCGTGCGATGCGCACAGCCTCGTCTGCCGTGCGTGCCCCAGAGGTATTTGGAAGCATCGTCACGCCTTTGGGTATATAATCCAAAATGCTCTCGTGGTCTGCGGTGTTCGCACGCCGTACCGCCAACGTGATAATCTCCGCTCCAGCATGTTGAACGGCCGCCTGAATGAGTTTCAGGGAATATTTTCCCGAACCCAAAATGAAACGCGAGGTAAATTTGCGTCCGCCCAGTTCAAATGTATCGTTATCCTGCATAAATGTTTCCTAGTCAATAAAGTTAATGCTCCGTCAACTTGTAAATCGAATGCTATGGATGCGTTTCTCCGCCGTCCGAAAAATCCATTTTTCCAATGATGATTTTGATGATGGCAAGCGCCTCGTGGGCGGCGCAGGCAAGGACACGCGCAGATACGAGGCTCTCGCCTGTCTCGATGCCGCTGACGCCATCGCCGCACAGCACAAGACGCTTTCCCACTCTCCTCGTCCGAATTAGGTTGGCGCTGCCAACTCCAGCCATGCCATTGCCAGAAACAAGCCATGCATTAGGGAAATTTTCAAGGACGGCATTGACAAGCATTGCCTTGGTCTCTGCCTTGTCAAATGCTTCGCAGATGATTGGGAAGCCGCATAGCAATTCTGGAATATTCTCTTCCGTGAGGCGGACTGTTTCTGTTGTAACTCGACAATACGGCGCAATCGCCGCAAGATTTTCCTTTAGTGCTTCCGTCTTGAAAAGCCCCAGTTGGTTGACAAAATACTGCTGGCGATTTAGATTGGACAGATCAACACGGTCAAAATCAATGAGATGCAAACTTCCAATGCCTGCCCGCGCTAGCGCAATGGCGACATTCGAGCCGAGACCACCAAGACCGCAAATGACAACGCGCGCCTCTGACATCCGCGTATGGAACTCTTTGCCATGACGCGCAATCAGAGCCTCATCCATCGCTTCTTTTGAGGGGATGCCATTCATGAATCAGCCCCCTCCCACAAAACCGACAATTTCAATGATATCGCCGTCCTGCAAAACGACTTCACCGTACGTGGTCTTCGGAACGATTTTCCCATTGCGTTCCACCGCCACACGTCGGATGTCATATCCCGTTTCTGCGAGGTAATCCATCAATGACTTGCCATCAACAGATACTTGTTTTCCGTTTATTGTCACCATGGTCTTGTCATCCTCCAGACAGCGCAAGAACACTGCCATCTCACTGCGGGGCCTCATGCCCTGGCCGATATGGCAAAAGGCGGAAACTCATTGGGAAAAATGAACTTCCGCCTCAATGCGCTCTTCTTCCCTACGTTGGTATAATCCAAATCAGGTCTGACGGGTCGAAGCCTACAACTTCCTCTCAGGCTATTTCCTAGCCTCCCCGAGAAGACGATTAATTCTTAGGTAAACATGCTTGCCGATGGGCTTTCTTCGCCTGAGGGCATGGCGTCCCCAGGCGATTGGAGTCGGCAAGCAGTGGGCTAATGATTACAGCCCCATCTTGGAAGCGCGCTCAAGTTCACCGAGCGTGCGGTTGGTCACAGGCGTATAGCCCTTGAGAGGCATGATGCGCTCGTGGATGGTGTCGAGAATCCAACTCGGCTGCGGGAAGTATTCCTTCTCATGCTCGGCTGCGGGGCTGACCCAGTTGTGGGAGCCGACGACGGCGGCTGGTGCATCCAGATAATCGAAGCAGAGTTGCGTCAGGTTGTTGGCGATGTTGTGCATCGCATTGCCACGCTCGACGGCTTCGTTGACAAGGACGACCTTGCCTGTCTTCTTGACGGAAGCGATGAGTTTGTCGTAGTTGATCGGGTTGAGGCAGCGGAGGTCGATGACCTCGGCACTCATGCCATACTTCTCCTCCAGTTCCTTGGCCGCGTCAAGCGCGACGTACAACGCAGGACCAAAGGTGATCAATGTGATGTCCTTGCCTTCCTTCTTGATGTCGGGTTCGCCGAACGGAATCTCGTAATAGCCCTGCGGAACGCCTTCCTTGTGGAAGAGTTCGCCCTTGCCGTACAGTTTCTGGCTCTCCAGGAAGATGACGGGATCGGTGCCAGCCAGTGCGGTGTTCAGCAAGCCTTTCGCGTCGTATGGCGTGACAGGATACACAATCTTCAGGCCAGGAATGTGGTTCACAAGGCTGGACCAGTCCTGCGAATGCTGTGCACCATACTTGAAGCCGACGCTGATACGGAGGACGACTGGCATCTTCAGGACGCCGCCAGACATCGCCTGCCACTTGGACAACTGGTTGAAGACTTCATCGCCAGAACGGCCGAGGAAGTCGCAATACATCAATTCGGCAACTGCACGGCCACCGCAGAGGGCGTAACCGACAGCGGCACCAACGATACCAGCCTCTGCGATCGGGCTGTTGAACAGGCGCTTGTAGGGAATGAGTTCCGTCAGGCCGCGGTAGCACGCGAAAGCGCCGCCCCAGTCACGGTTCTCTTCACCGAAGGCGACCATGGTCGGGTCGATGGAATAGCGATGCGCCATTGCCTCGAAAACGGCGTCCGTGAACGTGTAGGCGACCATCTTGGAATACGGCTTGCCGTTCTCGTCGATGCCATAGCGTTTCTTGGCCTGAATCTTCTTGTATTGCTCGTTGTCTTCAATCTTCTGGAGCATTTCAGGCTCGCGGTCGTCGAATTTCTCGACTTTCTGGTTGCTGAACGTAACCGTTTCGATGTACTTGGAACCGACTTCCTCGTATGGGGAGATTTTCGGGTCAATCGCCAGTTTGAACATGTCGAAGACCAACGTCTGGACTTCTTCGCGGGCGGCGTCAAGGTCAGCGGCCTTGACCATCTTGTTGTCAACCAGATATTTGTAGAACGTGCCCTTGCATTCCGCATTCACGGCGCACTTGCCGCCGACGGCATCTGCCTCGAAGAAGCGGTCGAGTTCTTCCTTGGTACGATATGACGAAGCATCGGACGGTGAGTGACCGCCCAGACGATAGGTCACGACATCCAGCATCGCGGGGCCCTTGCCTTCCAGCAAAACCTTCTTCTTGCGTGCGACTGCGTCGATGACGGCGAATGGATTATATCCGTCAACACGTTCCGTGTGCATCTGCTCTGGATTGACGCCAGCACCGATACGCGCCATGAAGTGGTAGCCCATGGTTTCGCCGTTGGTCTGGCCGCCCATGCCGTACTGGTTGTCGAAGCAGTTGAACAGAATTGGAAGACCAGTGCCCTGGCCGTTGTCCCACAGTTTGCGGTACTGGTCCATTGCGGAGAACATGAGTCCTTCCCAGACAGGACCGCAGGCAAATGACGCATCACCGATGTTGCAGACGACAATGCCTGGCTTGCCATTGACGCGTTTGAACAGCGCGGCACCTGGAGCAACGGAACCTGAACCACCGACGATGGCGTTGTTCGGGTAGATGCCGAACGGGGTGAAGAAGCAGTGCATTGAACCGCCCCAGCCTTTGTTGAAGCCAGTCACGCGGGCGAAGATGTCAGCGTAGGCACCGTAAATCAGGAAATGGCGAGCCAAATCCTTGACGTCCTTGCACTTGCAGGCTTCGACAACTTTCAGCGTCGCGCCGCCGAAGAAATTCTTCATGATGTCCATCAGTTTGTCATCGTCCAGTTTGCGGATGGAGGACAATCCTTTGGCAAGAATTTCGCTGTGGCTGCGGTGTGAGCCGAAGGTATGGTCGTTGACATCCAGGCTGTAGGCCTGGCCGACGGCGGCGGCTTCCTGTCCCATCGAAAGGTGGGCGGGACCTGGGTGATTGTACTTCACGCCATTGTATTCGCCGTGCAGTTTCAACTCGTTGATGACGGTCTCGAATGTGCGCAGCGTCACCATGTCGTGGTAGATTGTCACAAGTTCATCTTTCGAGAACTGCTTCTTCTCCTTGGCGGGGTCCTTGACATACGCATTGACAGGGACATCTGTAAACTCGATTTTTCCAGGTGCGAAAAGTTCCTCAGGATAGATTTCCAGGCACTTCGTCATTTTCAGTAATTCCTTTCTTTTGGTGTTATCTTAAATGGAAAAACAAAATCATCACACCCCCGCACGGTTAACATGACCATGCAGGGGAATCAAATCAATGCATCACGCGTGAAGGATGGTCTCCTTCAAGGCTTCCGACTGCGTCGGATGCGGGAAGACAATCTGACGGATGTCCTCGACGCACTGCTCTGTCTCGACCATCGCCGCCGCGCTCGCAATGAACTCGCCGCAGCAACCGCCGATCATGTGCACGCCAAGAACCTGGCCGTACTTCTCACTGACAAGCACCTTCACCGTGCCCGCCTTGCCGTCGTTCTCGACCATGAAACGGCCTGCGACCGCCATCGGCATCACTGCTTTGCGATAGGCGACGCCGTTCTTCTTGAGTTCATCTTCCGTCGCACCGACCTGTGCGACTTCAGGATGCGTATAGACCACGGACGGAATCGCGCTGTAGCGCATACGGTCTGGAATACCGAACATGTTGTGGACGGCAACAATACCTTCGCGCGTGGCGGCATGAGCCAGTTGCATACGGCCAGTGCAGTCGCCACAAGCCCAGATGCCAGGGACATTCGTCTTTCCGAATTCATCGGTCTTGATGCCGCGGCGTTCGACAACCACGCCCAGTTCCTCAAGGCCAAAGCCGCGTGTGACGGCGGAACGGCCAATGGCACTGAGGATATAGTCACCAGAAATCTGGTGTTCCTTGCCTTCTGGATCGGCGTAGGTCAAGACATTGCCTTCAATCTTCAGAACCTTGCAGGACAGATTGAAAACGATGCCTTCCTTCTTCATTTCAGCCATCAGTTTCTTGGAGATTTCCTCATCGACTGGCGGCGCGATCTTCGGCAGCATTTCAATGACGGTGACCTTTGAACCAGCCACTGCAAAGAATGTCGCAAATTCCAAACCGATGACACCGCCACCGATGATGACCAGTTCCTTCGGAACCGTATCAAGAGCGAGAATGCCAGTGGAATCCAGAACCTTTGGATTGTCGCGGAGACCTGGAATCGGCGGGCAGGCGGGGACAGATCCCGTGGCGACCAAGATGTTCGCCGCTTCATATTCCTTTCCATCGGCGACCACTTTGCCTCTGGCAACAATCTTCGCCTCGGCTTTAATGACTTCAACGCCTTCGCGCTTCAGCATGCCCGTCACACCTTTGATCAATGTGGCGACGACTGCCTGTTTGCGTGCCTGAACGGCCTTCATGTCCAATGTTGCCGCCGCCGCGCCTGTTACGCCGTAGCGTTCCGCTTCCTTGCAATCCTCGAATGCGCGTGCGCTGCGGAGGAAAGTCTTCGCAGGAATGCATCCGACATTAAGGCAAGTACCGCCGAGTTCGTTCTTCTCGAACAAAGCCACTTTCTTGCCGAGTTTCGCCGCGTATGCAGCGGCTTCATAACCACCAGGACCAGCACCGATGACGATCAAATCGTACATGTTTAAATCTCCCTATTTAACGTTGAATCGGGAACCGCCCCCAATTCAAACATTGGCGGTTCCCGTCTATTAAACTAAATTACGAAACCATCAGCAGCCTGCGATGCAGACCAGTTCAAAGTTCTCGATGATGTCCTTCAATGTCTGGAGGAAACGTGCGCCTGGCGCACCGTCAATCACCATGTGGTTCATGGTCAGCGAGAACTGCATGTAGTCCTTGTAGACGACTTCGCCGCTGGCGGTCTTGACAGGACGCAGCAATGTTTTGCCGACACCGAGAATCGCCAGTTGCGGCACGGTGAAGACAGGCGTGAAATTCGTGATGCCGAATGCACCAAGGTTGGAAACGGTGAACGTACCGCCCGCCATCAAATCGGGATTCAGATTGCCGTCGTTCGCCTGCTTGGCAAGGACTTTGACGCGTTTGCACATCTCGGCAAGCGTCATGTTCTGCGAATTGTGGAGCACAGGGACCATCAGGCCGCGCGGTGTGTCGCACGCAAAGCCCATGTTGATTGCCGAGTGCAATTTGACGACGTTGTTGGCGAACTCGCCGTTAATCTCTGGCACCTGCTGCAAGGTCTTGATGACCGCGTACATCACCATGTCGCCGATGTTGATGTTGGCCAACTCCAGCTTCTCCGCCTGCGCCTTGATTTTGGCG
>JAGCTA010000240.1 GCA_017963875.1 Victivallales bacterium
ATGGGTACTGCCCTCGGATTATTCGTGCCGATGTTCCGAATGGTGACGTTTTCAAAGAGCGTCTTGAAGCCTTTGGCGCTGGTGCCGACGACGCTTACGCCAGCGGGGCAGTCCTCGAACGTGCAGTTCTTCACGTGGACGAGACCTGGGCGATCGAAGCCAGGGCCATTGTTCGTGTAGAATGAGAACGGGCTAGTGCCCTCGTTGCGGGATGTGCAGTTCTCCAGAGTGATTTCCAACGGGCCCGAGGAGATGTCCATGTTCAAGAGGTAGAACATGTAGCCGCCGCCTTTGTTGTTGTACGACTCGACGTTGCGGAGGACGAAGCCCTTGATTGCTTCGCCTTTGTGGTTCGGCTCGAAGTCGATGCCAGCCGCAGGCGGCGTGCCCCACGTGTTGATCAACTTGCAGTTCTCGACGAGGCAGTTGACGCCCGCGATGACGGAGATGCCCTGGCGGTTGTGGCCGTCGCAGATAACGTTGCGGATGACGATGTCGGTCGGGAAGACGCCGACTTTGCTGACGCCGAAGTAGATGCCGTCGCCGCCCGAGTCCTTGAACGTGAGGTTCTCGACTCTGATGTTAGAACAACTGAGGAGGTTGAGCGTGGTGCGCCATTCGGCCTTCTTGTAGGCGTCGGTGTGGTAGTCTGCCTTGTGCATCAGCCATGTCGCGCCTTTGCCGAGCCCGCGGAGCGTGTCGTTGCTGACTTGGGAGATGGTGACCAGCGAGTCGGCCAAGCCCTTGAAGCACCAGCGCTTCGCCTCAAGGACGGTCCCCTCCTCGAATACGATTTCGATGTTGGAGGGGAGTTTGAGTTCTCTGGCTGTGATCCACGGCGACGGCATCTTGTCGATGATGAGTCGCGGCACTTTGGAGTTGATCGCCTTTTCAAGGAAGACGGTGGAGTCGTCCTTGTCAAAGCCCCACCAGGAGGCGCGTGCTTCCTTCAGTTCGCCTTTGGCGACTTGCGCGACCTTGTCGGGGGCGGGTGCCTGCGCAAACGCAATGGTTGTGGCGCAGGAGAAGGCGGCAAGCATGATGCAGGTGATATGTTTCATGTCATGTTCCTTTGGTTGATTGGACAGTTGCCGTTGGATGGCGGAATCAGCGGGCAGTGGCCTTGATCATCAGGTCAGGCGAGAGTCCGAGGATGGACGGGATGTTCCTCAACTGGATGAAATAGTCCTCAATGGTGATGAGGTTCGTCGGTTTCTGGAGGATGACTTTGAAGACACCGCCTTTCTTCGCAAGGTCGCCTTTGCAGATATATTGTTCAAGAGCGGATATGTCGTCCTTCTGCCAGACCTGCGTTCCATCGGGGGCGAAAACGGTTACCTTGAGGCCTTCCTGGCCCTGGCCTGTGAAATTGGCGGCGAATTCGGCTGTATTCTCTGGGACATAGAAATAGGCTTCACCAGTTCCCGTGCAGAAATTGGGCGCGCTTGGGTACATCTTGACACCGATGGGCAGGTTGCAGCGGACGATGCGGGACCAGCATCCGCCAGCACCGATTGAGAGCAGGTACAAGCCTGTTTCAGGCATGTCAATGTCAAAGGACTCCGTTGTCTTGAACGGGATTTTGCCGACCTGGATCTGCTTGCCTGACGGCGTGGTCAGAATAACAGGTGCGAACTCACCTTTATAACTTGCGAGTTGTCCGTATTCCGCCGTGAGATTCAACTTGTCGCCTTTTTGAGCATAAACCACCCATTGTCCACGGCCGCGCAGACGGATGTTGGCGAAGTCCTTGTCCTGGACGGGAGCCGCAGGCGTAAGTGCCTCGAAAGTGGCATCCTTGAGTTCAACGAGTGGATATCTGACGATGTTGCGTTTTGGAAATTGCTTTGCCCATTCATCGCTGAGTGTCATTTCATATTTGAGCGTGCCATTGACATAACTCTTGATGGTGCCAGAGACGTTTTCAAGGCCGCCTTCCTGTCCGCCGTTGGTGAATTGGAAAGGTTCGCGGTCGATGTTGTCATAGACAGTCGTGTTGATGAAATGGATGTTGCCCGCGATGCCTTCGTTCAGAGCGAGATAGCCCGCCTGGATTGGAGCGAGTTTGGGATTCTTTTGGGCTACGTTCCTGATGGTGACGTTCTCAAAAAGAATCTTGTAGCCTTTGGCGCAGGTCCCGTATAGACTGATGCCTGCGGGGTTGTCCTCGAATGTGCAGTTCTTGACATGGACAAGGCCTGGACGGTCTTTTCCTGGTCCGTTTGCCGAAGAGAAAATGAATGCGCTTTGGCCTTCGTTGCGCGATGTGCAGTTTTCAAGTGTGATTTCGAGAGGACCTGATGTTTCATCCATGTTCGGCAGATAGAATTCGTAGCCTGCGCCTTGGTTGTTGTAGGATTCACAGTTGCGTAAGACGAAGTTCTGGATGCGTTCACCTGCTTTGTTCGGCTCGAAGTCGATGCCAGCGGCTGGCGGTGTGCCCCATGTGTTGATGAGTTTGCAGTTCTCGACGAGGCAGTCCACGCCAGCAATGACGGAGATGCCTTGGTGGTTGTTGCCGTCGCAGATGACGTCGCGCACGATGACATTGCGCGGTGGCTGAGGGCCTGCGCCGCCAAAGTAGATGCCGTCACCGCCTGAATCTTTCAGAGTCAGGTTGAGGATTTGAACATTTTCGACGCTGAAGAATGAAATGCAGTGACGCCATTCGGATTTCTGGTAGGGCTCTTTGTGGTAGTCCGCCTTGTGCATTTTCAATGTCGCGCCCTTGCCGAGTCCACGGAGGATGACGTTCTTCGAGTAGCCGATGGAGACAAGGCATTCGCCGAGGCTGAGGAAGCAACCGCGTTTCGCCTGGAGTTCCGTGCCTTCCTCAAAGACGATTTCGATGTTTGACGGGATTTTCAGCGTCTTGGCGGTAATCCATGGTGACGGCATTTTGTCGATGATGAGTTTCGGTACTTTTGAATTGACGGCTTTTTCAAGGAATTCCGTAGAATCCTCCGCGTTGAATCCCCACCAGGAGGCGCGAGCCTCTTTCAGTTCGCCATTGGCGACCTGCGCGACTTTGTCAGGGGCGGCGGCCTGACCGAAGGCGACCGCGGTGAAACACGCCAAAGCGGCTGTCATGATGTTCAGATAATGTTTCATGCGTTGTGTCCTTTTTGATTTGGTTGTTGAAAAACTATTGGAAATGGATTGTTATTTGACTGGCTTAATCAGCAGTTCAGGGGCTAGGCCAATGAAAGACGGAATTCCGTCGAAGCGGATATAGTAGTCTTCAAGTGTGGTGAGATGAGTCGGTTTTTCAATGAGGAATTTGAAAATTCCGCCTTTGCGTGCGAGTTCGCCTTTGCAGTAGAATTGTTCAATCATTGAGATATCGTCTTTCTGCCACAGTTGCGTGCCGTCTGGTCCCCAAATAGTCACCTTTAGGCCTTCCCCGCCTTCGCCAGAGAACTGGGCGACGAATTCGGTGGTATTCTCAGGAACATAGAAATAGGCATATCCAGTTCCATAGCAGAGATTCTGAGAGAATGGCGTCTGGCAGATGACCACGGGAAGGTTGCACCATTTGACATAACCAAGGCTGGGGGACGCGGTCATTTCAAGCGTATACAGGCCACTTTCAGGCAAGTCAGTCTTGGTGAAGGTCGCTTCTTCCTTGAACGGAACCACGCCGAGAGCATAGCGTTTGCCAGACGGTGAAATCAGAGAAACCTTCGAGTCACCGCCAATTTTGGTGAAAAACTGCTGGATGGCGAGCGTCACTTTCAGGGAATCGCCTTTGGACGCGAGGATGCTCCAACGGCATGTATTTCGAACATAGATAGGCGAGAGGCTGGCGGCGGGAAGTATGCCAGGCGTGACGGGTTCGAAAGACATGTTGGAAATATCAGTGTGCTTGATACGGTGGATTTGCCTTGACGGATAGTTTTGGCGTGCCCATTCGTTGGTGAGCGTAATTTCCTGTGTCTTCTTGCCATTGAGATACCCGATGATGGTACCAGAAACATTGTCCAGGCCGCCGACGGAACCGCTTGGGATGTATTTGAAAGCGGGGCGGTCAATGGTGTCATAGACGTTGGTGTTGATGAAATGGAGATTGCCGAAGGGACTTTCACAACGTGTTCTGCCAGAAACCTCAATGGGTGGTCTGGAGGTTTCGCTAGAAGCGATGTTCCTGATGGTGACATTTTCAAACAATGTCTTGAAGCCCTCGCTGCATGTTCCTGAGAGGATGATTGGCTGTGGATTGTCCTCGAAAACGCAGTTTTTGACATGGATAAGGCCAGTGCGGTTGTACTGGGGGCCATTATACGTCACGAAGAGGAAAGGGCTCTTGCCTTCATTTCTGGACGTGCAGTTTTCCAGGGTGATTTCGAGCGGGCCAGACGATGAGTCCATGCGCGGCAGCGCGAATTCATATCCGCATCCTTGGTTGTTGTAAGACTCGCAGTTGCGCAGTACGAAGCCGCGAATCGGCTCGCCAGGTCTGTTCGGCTCGAAGTCGATGCCAGCGGCTGGCGGCGTGCCCCAGGTATTGATGAGTTTGCAGTTTTCGACGAGGCAGTTGACTCCCGCGATGACGGAGATGCCCTGGCGGTTGTGGCCGTCGCAGATGACATCCCGTACGACGATATTGGTCGGCCAGACGCCCATTTGTCGGACACCAAAGTAGATGCCATCGCCGCCCGAGTCCTTGAGAGTCAGATTGAGAATGTTGATATTTGAGCAACTGAGGAGCGAAATCGCATGGCGCCACTCGGATTTTTCGTATGCGTCGGTATGGTAGTCCGCCTTGTGCATCAGCAGCGTGGCCCCTTTGCCTAAGCCGCGCAGTGTGATGTTGCTCGTATTCATGATTCGGACGAGCGCATCTAGTTTTCCATGAAAGCATCCGCGCTTGGCTTCGAGTATTACACCTTCTTCGAAGACGATTTCGATGTTCGAGGGAATCTGGAGCGTCTTGGCGGTGATCCAGGGCGACGGCATTTTATCGATGATGAGTTTGGGTACTTTGGAGTTGATGGCTTTGGTCAGTGCGTCCGTGGAGTCTTCCGCATTGAATCCCCACCAGGAGACGCGTGCCTCCTTAAGTTCGCCTTTTGCGACCTGAGCGACCTTGTCAGGAGCAGCGGTCTGCGCAAGTGCTACAGTGAAGATGCAGAGCAGTGCGGCGGTCAAGAAAATTGAAGTGCATTTCATCTGACGTTTTCCTTTGTGGGGAGATTGGTTGTTTGGTGGATGCTCTATTTTTTAGGTGAGGTTCGACCTCTCCGAGGTCGGAATCGTTTAGTGGACTTCCTCCCCCAGGTTTCGCTTCGCTCAACCTGGGGTTACTGATATTTGACCCCTTCGGGGTCTTAACGACTTTGTAGGTATAGGTGCAACTTCCGACCCTCATGTGGAACAGAGCAATTGGAAATGGATTGTTATTTGACTGGCTTCATCAGCAACTCGGGCGCAAGTCCAAGGAGGGACGGAACGCCGTCGATGCGGATGAAGTGGTCTTCGATGACGGGCAGATGAGTCGGTTTTTCAATGAGGACCTTGAAGATGCCGCCTTTGCGTGCAAGGTCGCCTTCGCCAACGAACTGCTCGGTTACTGATATGTCGTCCTTCTGCCAAAGTTGCGTACCATCGGGGGCCCAGATGGTGGCTTTAAGGCCTTCGGCACCTTCGCCCGTGAACTGAATTGTGAATTCAGGAGTGTTCTCAGGAACGTAAAAATAGAAGTTTCCTGTGCCACAGCAGAGGTTTTGCGACGACGGTGACTGGCGGATGGCGATTGGCAAGTTGCACCATTTGACATAGCCGAGGTTCGGGCTTGCGTTGAATACCAGCGTGTAGATGCCGCTTTCGGGCAGGTTCTCCTTGGTAAACGATGCTTCGGATTTAAAGGGGACGGCGCCGAGTTCAATGCGTTTGCCAGAGGGAGTGGTGATATACGCGCCCATTTCGCGTGGGAGGTATTTGCCCAATTGCCATGTGACGAGCGTCAGATTCAGCGTGTCGCCCTTGTTGGCGAGGATGTTCCAGTATCCAGTGCTGCGGATGGAGATGGGCGAGAATGGCTTGGACGGAACAGCACCTGGCGTGAGGGGCTCGAAGGCCATCTTGGTGATGTCGATGTGCTTGACGGAATGGAACTGCCGTGGCGGGAAATTCTTGTGCGCCCACTCGTCGGTGAGGGTGAACTCCTGTGTCTTTTTGCCGTTGACGTAGCCTTCGATGGTTCCAGAGACCTTGTCGAGAGAACCGAGCATACCACTCGGGAAGAAACTGAAGAGAGGACGCTCGACGGTGTCATAGACTTTGGTGTTGACGAAATGGATGTTGCCGAACGTTCCTTCGCAACGTGCAAGGCCCGATGCAGAGATTGCGGGGGTGGTTTTGTCCTTTTGGGCGATGTTCTTAATGGTGACATCCTCAAAGAGAACCTTGAAGCCGTTGGCGCTTGTGCCGTTTAGGAGGATTGGATATGGATTGTCCTCGAATGTGCAGTTCTTGACATAGATGAGGCCTGGACGATCGTAGCCAGGACCATTAAACGTATGGAAACTGAACGCGCTCTTGCCTTCGTTGCGCGATGTGCAGTTCTCGAATGTGATTTCCAGTGGACCCGAGGACGCATCCATGTTGGGTAGTGCGAACTCGTAGCCTGCGCCCTGGTTGTTGTAGGATTCGCAGTTGCGCATGACGAAGCCGCGGATGGGTTCCCCAGCATGGTTTGGCTCGAAGTCAATGCCAGCGGCTGGCGGCGTGCCCCAGGTATTGATCATCTTGGTATTTTCGATGAGGCAGTTGATGCCCGCGATGACGGAGATGCCCTGGCGGTTGTGCCCGTCACAGATGACGTCACGGACGACGATGTCGGTCGGGAAGACGCCGCGCGACCTGACGCCAAAGTAGATGCCGTCGCCGCCCGAGTCCTTGAGCGTGAGGTTCAGAAGCTTGACGTTCTTGCA
>JAGCTA010000241.1 GCA_017963875.1 Victivallales bacterium
GACAAAAATGCGCTCAACTACATGAGCGTCTCATTGCTACGTATGCCAAACAACCGCATCCTGCTCTTCTTCCTCCGCAAATCCACCAATTCCGACGGCAGTGTCGCATGTATGCCGTACCGTTGCTTCTCAGACGATGAAGGCAAGACATGGACCACGCCTGAGCGCTGCCTCAGGGAACAAGATGCCAACTATCTCGTCGTAAACAACGACCGACTAATACAACTTCCTGACAGGCGCATCGCTTTTCCCGCAGCCATCACATTGCGCGTCTGGCAAAAAGACCATTCTGCATTTGGGCCAGCCGTCTCCGCATTCTGCTATTCCGAAGACAACGGCGAGACATGGAGCCAGAGCCCCCATCTCATCTATCCAGTCACAGGAAGCGGCAGTCGCACGGGCTGGCAGGAGCCTGGCATTGTCTCCTTGGATGACAAGCGCATATTGATGTGGCTGCGCAACAGCCTTGGATATCAGTACCAGTCCATGTCATACGACAGCGGCAACACATGGACCGCCCCCGCTCCGAACCTCTCCTTCAGAAGTCCCGAAGCACCGCTTTCCATGAAGCGGGATCCAAAGGACAACTCGCTCATCGCCGTCTGGGATGACCACGCGCCCGTCTGGGGAACCGAACTCCATCACGACCAAAACACGCACATTCCATTCTGGGGAACCGACCGACGTCCGCTCGTTCTGGCACGGAGTTTTGACAATGCCATCACCTGGACTCACCCTCACATCATTGAAAACGATCCCGACAGCGGTTTCTGTTACACAGCCATCCATTTCTTTGAAGGGCGGACGCTTCTCGCCTATTGCTGCGGAAGCAAGGCAAACGGACATGGATGCCTTCAGGACCTTCGCATCAGGACACTTGAATGACAAAATAGCAAACGCTCTATTCCCCAAGAGGGTCGGTAATTTCACATGGCTGGGCGACTATGAAAAGACCCCGAAGGGGTCAAATATCAGTAACCACAGGTTGAGCGCAGCGAAACCTGGGGGAAGAAGCCCGCAAAGGATTCCGACCTCGGAGAGGTCGAACATACCCTCAGGGGGAATGGAGCGTAGCAAAAAAACTAACAGCACTGAGCGCAGATAGTTAAGACACTATGGAAGCCCCCTTGACAATTCCATTAATCGACGCACACGCGCATCTTGCTGACGAGCGGCTGGAAATGTTTCGGGGAACCATGGCTCTGGCATGTGCGAAACACCACGTAACGCATGTTCTCATCAATGCTGCGTTGCCCGAAGAATGGCCAGTGGTTGTCCAACTGTCACGCCAGACTCCATTTTATGGCGCATTGGGACTTCATCCCTTCTTTCCAGAACACTGGAGCAAGGACTTACTGGCACATTTACGGGAGACAATCGCAAACGCGCCAGAAAACTCAAAAATCGTCGCCATCGGGGAAATCGGTCTTGACGCATGGAACAGCCGTGAGCACTTCGATATTCAACGAGAGCAGTTTTGCAGGCAACTTGAACTTGCCGTTGAACTGAAATTGCCCGTCGCGCTCCACAACCGCAAGACGTGGTCTGATTTCTTTGAAATCGTCAAAGCACACGGCATCCGCCGTCTGCGCGGCTACTGCCATCATTTCACTGGCAGTCCTGAAGTGCTTGAAAAACTCCTGTCACTAGGGCTTCTGGTATCCTTCTGCGGCCCTGCCACGCATCCAAACGCACGTCGCATCCATGAGGCGATTCGGGTCGCCCCACCTGAATGTATCCTGACGGAGACGGACTGCCCAGACCTCCCCCCCATCCAGGCGAATTCGAAGGAAAGCCGCCCATGGCATACACGGTTCGTCCTGAACACAATCGCTCAATTAAAACAGATTCCTGAAGCCGATTTAGCCTTGAGAATACAAACAAATTTCAAACAACTTTTCATCAAGACAGAAGAAAATGAAACACCGTAACCTCTGCTATTTCACCACATTGTTCATCCTTGCCTCGGCAGCAGTCGCGGAAATCCGCCTCGACCCCGTCTTTTCATCCAATATGGTGCTTCAACGCGAACGACCGATTGCATTCTTCGGGACATCGTCACGCCATACGCCAGTCACCGTGACATTCTGCGGACGGGAGACAACTGCCGAAGTCAATGCTCAGGGACGATGGCGTGCCATTTTCCCTGCACAACCTGCATCTTTTGAGGGGCAGCAGATGGTCGCCACAGACGGCAGTTCCACCGTATCCATTGATGACGTGCTCATCGGCGATGTCTGGTTCTGTTCGGGACAGTCAAACATGCAGATGCCCGTCGGTGCTAAATATGTTCGTGGGTGGAGTGCAAAGGACTGTGAAAAGGAAGTTGCTGATGGGAATCACCCTGCCCTGAGATACGCGGCACAACGTCTTGTCTTTTCGCACCTAAAACCGCTGGCGGCACACTTCGCCGACGGCGACGGATGGGTAAAGTCCTCTCCCCAAACGGTACCGTGGTTCAGCGCGACAGCCTATTTCTTCGGTCGTCAATTATTGAAGGACCAGGGCGTGCCCATTGGAATCATCATGTCATCATGGCGCGGCACACGCATCGAACCATGGATTTCACAGCAGGGCTATGAAAAGGCGGGTCTTTCCAAAGAACTCAAGACCATAGGCTTCTATTCATTTGACGATAACGCCAAGACGATTTACGAAGCCAATGAAAATGAACGTTATCAATCTGCGCTGGCTTCCTGGTTGCCGAAATTGGACAATGTCACCAATGCCATTCCTGAACAGTATATCGACTGGAGCCGTTTGACCTACGATGACTCCAAGTGGAAACGATGCCAGCGTTTCGCGGGAAAGGACTACCAGACCATCTGGTTCAGAAAGACCTTTGAATTCCCTGATGAAATGAAAGGCAAAACCATGACGCTCCTATTGAACAAACCCGCACAGAGGGGACGCCTTTTTCTCAATGGATACCCAATTGCGGAGTGGTCCGCCGCAGACAATGACTATCAGCAACCTCTTCAACTCGCCCTACCCGCCGAACATATTCAGGAAAAAGGCAAAAATCTTCTTGCCATCAGAGCGACGTATATCTATAATCTGTATGCCGACGGCCTGACCGCTGGCCGACTTCTCTGCGAGGGGACAGACATCTCATTGCCAGGCAGTTGGAAAATGAATCTTGAAGCCGTCCACACAGCGCAGGATGTCGGCCAGCCAGCCCCTGCAGGTCTTCAGATGCCATATCGGCTGAACGGTCATCAATTCTATTCAAATCTTTACAACGGAATGGTCGATGCCTGGACACATCTTCCCGTTAAAGGAGTCATTTGGTACCAAGGCTGCTCCAATGCAGGGCAACCGCATTATTATCTTCTGCTGAAGGCACTTATCAATGACTGGCGGACAAAATGGAATCTCCCCGAGATGCCATTCGTCATCGTCCAGTTGGCAGGATTTGAACCCACGCATGCCAAAGACTGGATGACTGCGGATGCCACAAATGTCTCTGGATATGCGCTCACGCGAGACATACAGGCAAAAGTCGCCGATGAACTGCCGAATGTCGGCCTGGCAGTCACCATTGACATTGGCGAAGCAGACAACATCCACCCTGGAAACAAACAGGATGTCGGCTTGCGCCTGGCGTTGGAGGCGGAAAGGCTCGCCTACGGCAGCACGAAACCGTCGCATGGTCCGAAGTTCTTGGATGCCGCGCCAGAAGGCAATGCCATCAGAGTAAGGTTCACGGATGCCGTGAGTCTAAAGACATCGGATGGCAAAGCGCCTGGAGCCTTTGCTATTGCAGGCGAAGACGGCAAATTCGTGTGGGCAGACGCACGCATTGATGGGGATTCCGTCATCGTGTCATCGCCGCAGATTGAAAATCCCAAATTCGTCCGATATGGATATGCAGGTTATCGCGGCGACTGCAACCTCCAAAATGCCGCTGGGCTGCCCGCCGCTCCATTCCGCTCGGACGCTGTCGATTATTCGGCGATTAAATAATCGTGCCATCATACGTTGCGACAGCATCTTCATGAAGGTAAGGCTCTATTCCCCATGAAGGTCGGTAATTGTACATTGCAAAGCGACTGTAAAAGCCCTTGAAGGGGTCAAATATCAGTAGAGCGAAGCGAAACCTGGGGGAAGCCCCCCAAAAAGGATTCCGACCTCGAAGAGGTCGAACCTACCCTCATGGGAAATAGAGTGTAAGGCAAATTGGCAAAAAAGCCAATACATCGACCCAATTCATTCGTTTTTCAAAATGACCAAGGTATATTAAACCTCAAAGTTGCCAACCCACATTTCTTCAGGAAATGACAATGTCATCGGAAAACAAACCAAAATCGCTTGCCGATAAAATCATCAAAGCAAGTTTCATCGTCGGCCTCGCCCATATCTGCTTGAAATTCGCTGGTCTGGTGCAGGCCAAATGCTGTGCGCAATTCCTTAATGACGCAGAATACACCGCCATCATCGCCATCGGCATGGAAACCATCCTCACAAGCCTTTTTCTCATTGGCGAGGAATGCATCGGTCCAACCTTCCTGACACTGTTCGTCAAAGAGAAGGAACAGAAATCGGAGCAGGATGCCTGGCATTTTACCAATGTGACGCTCACATTCCAGTCGCTGTTGCTCATTGCCGTTGTCGCTTCCATCATGTGCTTCCCTGATTTCTACATCAACCTTGTCAGCCAACTGCGCGCACCGCTTCCGCCTGGCACAAATGCAACGGCTGAGCAACTCGCGGCCTACCAAACGGCACTGGACGAGTATAACAGCGTCTATCAGCCGTTGCGCTATGGACTGCGCATCATCGCGCCTGGTTTGCTTTTCCTCTCGCTTGGCTCCACGACGTATGTTCTATTGAACGGCTACAAGAAGTTCTTCCTGGCAGCATTTGGCGACGCATCGACGAAAATTTGCATTGTCATCGGGCTTGTCATTGGTTGGAAACTCGGCCTTGGAATCAACGCGCTCTGCTTCGGCATCCTTGTTGGAAGCATCGCCAAACTTCTGACGCATTTTGCGGGAATGATATCCAAACTACACTATCTCAGACTAGCCTTCGATTATAAGAACCCCGCATTCAAGGCGATGCTCTGGCTCATGCTCCCCCTGCTCTGTGGCATCCTTTTCGCAAAATTCAGGGACATC
>JAGCTA010000242.1 GCA_017963875.1 Victivallales bacterium
CTATGTCAGTCTGAATGTAAATTTTCATAATTCAAGGCTCTGTAGTTACAATATGCATCATTTCTTTGGGGAATTATGGAAAAACTCGATTCCAACTCATTTTGTGTCTCTTCGCGCCTGATAGCCATAAAAATATAGCGTATTGTATTTCATTTGCTATTCCTTGTTTTTGTGTTATGTATTATTCTGGGGACGGATTCGTGAAAATGGCCCTCTCGCTTTGCCATGGTGACTAAACACGTTTGACAAATATGACAAGGGATGACAAATTATTATTGATTCGTTCAAGTTACATTATAGGAGATACTAAAATGAAACGACTTTTCTTTTCATTGCTTTTTTGTACCATAGCGATGATGGCGCAGAACATCGTCAAAAATGGAGGATTTGACAAAGAAGATGTCGGAAATCCTCACACTCCCGAAGGATGGACAAGGCAAGGGGACGGCATTCCGACCTGGGAGTTCACCGATATTGATGGTGTCACAACCGCCACCGCTGTCAGGCTCGTGATGGATGCCAAAACATCGGACAATGCATCTGCGCTTATGCAGACGGTCAAATGCCGTCCGAATGCTGAATACACGCTGAAGGCGATGCTCAAAGGTGAAGGGTGTATTCCTGTCGTCTCAGTGAAATCTCTTTCTGGGGAAGTGCTTGCCGAAATCAGCAGCAACTCTGCAATCTGGAATGGACAATCAGCCAAGTTCAAGACAAATTTAAACATGAGCGAACTCAAGGTTGTCATTTCATACAAGGCCGCAGGACAAAAAGGCATGGCGACAGTTGATGACGTGATGCTCTATGCTGGTTCGGAACCGACTTCTGCAAAGAAGGAACTAGAACCCTTTGTCGCAAAGGGGGAGAATATCGCGCTTAACAAGCCATACGTCTTTTCTATTCGCCCAGGCTATCGATATTGCACCGACCCTGGTGACAAGACACAACTCACAGACGGAATCTATACGCAAGGTTACTTCTGGACCCAGAAGAGCACAGTCGGCTGGGGAAGCAGAAACATGATCTATGTCACCATTGACTTAGGAGAAACCTTTCCGATGGGCGGTTTCTGCTACAGCACAGCGTTCGGGACAGCGGGCGTCACCATGCCTGAATTCATATATGTGTATGTAAGCGAGGACAACAAAAACTGGTATTATGTGGGCGATCTTCTCGCCGAAAGCATAAAGGAACGCGGGGCACCCGAAACAGGCTCCTATACGACATACAAGGCAGGAAGCAACAACATGCCATGCAAAGGTCGTTATGTCACATTTCTTGTCATGCAGACCCCGTACACCTTCATTGATGAACTGGAGGTCTTCAAGGGCGATGCCTCGTTGCTCGCCAAGGCCCCGTCGGCACTCAAGACCGATGCTCCAATGGTCGATTATTTCAACAAGCGGATACAGTCGCTTGTTGAGAACGACATCAAGGTCCTTGAGAATCGTATTGCGAAACTCCCTGGTGTGGCAAAATCGAAAATCATGAATTCAGTCGCCGACTACAGGAAAAACAAACTCAACAGACTCTCTGTGGGCGACGATGACTTTATTCCAATCTTCCCGCTTGACGATATTCATCGCGCATTTTATGCAATCAATGGTGAATATCTCCGCGCGATAGGATTTTCCAAGCCGATATTCTGGAACAGTTGCCGTTGGGACAACTTTGATCCAATCACTATTCCGCCTTCCAAGGACGCTCGTCCAGTTGAAGTTGAAATGATGCGCGGTGAAGTTCGAGCGGAATCCATCAATATTTTGAATCCCACAGATGTCGCTCTTACCTTCAAGGTCGAAGTCAAGGGGCTTCCAGAAGGCAGTGGTATAGACTGTCGCGAGGTTCTAGGCATGTTGACAAACCAGATTCACTATTCGACAAGTGCATTGAAACCAGGTGACGGGGCCTCCATCACCGTAGAAGTTCCTGCAGGCATGAGTAAGCAACTTTGGCTCTCTTTCAAACGCCCGACCCTCAAGGCGGGAGCATACAACGCGACAATCACTGCAACTGCGGGAAAAGTTGAACTTCAAGCCCCGTTGAAACTCACAATCTACGATTTCGACTTTCCAAAGGAGCCGCGCATGCACGTCGGCGGATGGGACTACCTCAACGGCAGCGGTGACTACTACAAGGGCAAGAACTGCATTGAGGCCAGCATTGCCATGATGAAGAGCATCTACACCGACAGCCCATGGGCTACCCAAGGCGTCATCCCTGGCGACGCGAAGTTTGACGCCGAAGGCAACATTCTCAATCCTAAGGAACTGAACCTCACACAGTGGGATGACTGGACGAAACGCTGGAACGGTGCACGTCTCTACTGCGTCTTCCTAAACGCAAACCGCAAATTCTACGGCGAATCCATGGGCACTACGCGATTCTACAAAATGGTTGACGGTTTCTACAACGCCTGGGCCGCCGCCATCAAGGAGCGCGGCTTAGATCCCAAGAGGGTCGTCCTCCTTATTGTTGACGAACCGTACAACGCTGAACGTGACGAGAGAATCATTGTCTGGGCCAAGGCCATCCGCGCCTCCAAAACGGGATTCCTCATCTTCGAGGACCCGATCTGGCACAAACCAGAGGAAGGCTCTCCTGAAATGTACATGTCGGCAGACATCCTTTGCCCGAATACAATTTCAATGACTAACAATGAAGACCCTGTCGCCTTCAGGAAGTTCTTCACAGACTATCGAGACAAAGGCATAACCCTCTGGCTATACTCTTGCTCAGGACCAGCCAGAGAACTCGACCCTATTACCTACCACCGCGGACAAGAATGGTGGGCATTCATCATGGGGGCGGAAGGTTCGTTCTACTGGGCACTCGGCTGTGGCGGCGGAATCGGCGATTCATGGCATCCTTTTAAACAACCTGGCATTGAATATTCCCCGTTCATGGTCTCACCCAACAATGGCCCCATGGACGCCAAGCAGTCCGAAGGCATCCGTGAAGGCGTCCAGGATTACGAGTATCTCTGCATGCTCCGAGACAGAATCGCAGAGTTGAAGCGAAAAGGCTACAATGCAAGGAAACTTGCCGAGGCGGAGAAACTTCTCGCTGAGGCTCCTGCCCGTGCTCTCAGACTCACTCCTCTGCCTGACGCTCCAGCATGGATCAAGAAAAACGGCATGAACTGGGCTGATCAGAAAGACCGCACGCACATGGACTTCGAGATTCGCAAAATTCTCCGTATGCTCAATGATCTCAGGTAATGTGGAGTTATCCGTAACTTCCCAAAATTTGTGAATAACTACTCGACAGTTGTCGGGATTTCCAGCCCCATTCTCTCTCGCCATAGTCGCGCAAAAACGCGTTGTGCCGCGCAGGGGATTGCAGGCTAGACGGACGCCCATGCGAGGCGAAATAGCGGTTTTTTCGGGGCTTTGGGGGCGTTTTTCGAGGGCCTGGGGAGGCCGAGAGCCCCCCCGTGGTGGATCCTCCATGGGTATAAACGCCTTAGGGCGGGCAGAAGAAGTCGTTTTATAGACCACTGTTGGTTTTAGGGACCGTCCACTTTTTCAGCGAGGAATGAAACCTCAAAGCGAGGTAGCGGGGAGGTTCAGGACATTCTCACGGAGATGGACCTTCTGCGGGTAGAGGCTCATGACCGCGCCTGTTGCGACACGCTGCTTGAACATGGCAAGTTCATCGAAATGCCGAGGTGTCGTCTGATGGTCATTCGCATCTCCAATTGTGCGTTATTTTAAAACTCGATTTTAAAATAACGCACTTTTTGCATCTTTCAAACATTGCCCCACAATATAAGTTTGATGATTGTTGTCTTTATGTTCATATTTATGAAATTGACAAAGGGGCGAAGAAATATTAATGCACGGGTATGATGAATCTAATGTCATCCTTGCTTTTCTGCTCAGAGCCGTATTCGGCATTCTTATTGAGGCCGCCATCGTCTATGCCGTCTGGCCCCACGCTCCAAATCTGAACAGCCTCAATGGTCCGTTCACGCTTCTCAAATCTATAGGAAGAACCACTGAACAAGTCGTCTTCTTCATCGTTTCCTTCTTTCTTTGCCTGATAGACCTCCTCAACGAGTAGGCACGAACCCTTCTTGTATTTGAGTGGCTGTTCTGAAAATGGATCCTGCGGCAACCCCTCTATGCTGTCAGGGTATTTCCCTATGCGTCTTTTCATTTGCTCTACCTGAATTAGGCCCCGCAGGACACGGCAGGATGCGATGATACTCTGCTTTTTCACGGTGCCTTTCGACAATGCGGGCAATAGCATGTCCGTGAAGATGTAGCCAGTTCTTTTGGCTGGCAACTCAGAAAAATGATGGATGCGTAATGCCCTGGTCATTCCCTTGATCTCATTGGCTGTCAACCACCATCCTTGAGGAAAGAAGAAACGCAGGGAATGGTAATGCAGACCTGCGTGCGGTGTATCAGGTTCTGTTCCAGAATATCTAGCCAGCCAATGGAAGATATTGAGTACGGAAACGCTTTCCCCAAACAGGAAATGCTCCTCCAGTTGGCCAGCATGGCGTTCCACTTCGGAAAGCCTTGCCGTCTGCGCCGTCAGCCACTCGTCGTTTGCTTGCCTAGATGCGAGGATTTTTTCCATTGCCTGGTGACGAAAAGCCTCCACTACAAGTCCCACAAGATAACTGATATAGATATGGTCTTTCCAAAGAAAATCGCGGAATGTGTCCATTCTGTACAGAGCGGAGGATACCGCGTCAAAATTGCCATCCTCCAGCGCGAACAGGATGCGCTGCCTTTCCATTCGGGCAAGTTCCCGAAAATTTGACAATTCGGGAGTTGAAATTGCAACGAGCATTTCGTTGTCCGCATAATTGCGCTTTGGAGGTGGTATGGGACCTGTGAGCATCTGCTCCAGTTTTTGGAGTGAATCATTTTCTTGAAATGACTTTTTGCGTTTAGCATGGATGGCTTCAGGAAAAACAGCGTTTGGGTGATAGAAGAAATCCTGCTCGTTCTTGTCCCGCGAATCATAATATTCCTTGAGGGCGGCTTCCAGTTGTTTCCAGAATGCGGGATTGGCGGGGCGTCCCTCATAAAACTGACGTTCCAATTCCGCAGAGGTCAGCGGATGGCCGAAATGAGCCTCCAAGTCCTTGATGGCACGATGATAGGCTCGTGTCTCCCAGAAGGCAAGACAAAGAAAAACGACATAACTGCACGCCACTATGCCCCAGATACAGCATATTTTGCCGTTGAACAACTTGCGGAGAGGAAGTTTCGCATAGTCTGCCAGCAGGCTGCCAAAGAAAAAGTATCCATCTGCCACGAGGAGGAAGCCTATAGTCAGGAAACAGAAACTGCCAGTAGCCGTCCAGAGCCAAAACCATTGGTATAGTTTATCGGTAAATGGGATGACGCCTCTTATCCAGGACGTTCTGCTCAGTTCGTGCAAAGTGCCAGCGCGGAATGGTTCGTATGCATAGGCGAATGCTGTCCAGAAAACAATAAACGCGGCAATCCACGCGAGTGTTCCCGCCAGATTTTTCCACGATACAACGAAGAACTTGTAATTCCAAAGGATATAGCCCAGGATAAGTGCCACGCACATAAGGCCTTTCCAATGCATTACATCCATAAAAGATACAAGTGCCGCATATACAAGCGACAGCGCGAAGAGTGCCATGGGTATCCATATCCGTTTCCAATTAGAACCTATCTTCCTGTGAAGGAGAATCTGCATCCTAATTTCCAAAACGAGCACATACGCCAATATGCCAAGCATGGCAAATGCTAGGGATGCGATCACCGCAAACTTCCAAAGCAAACTGTAGTTGATGACCAAAATGCAGCAGAATACTGAAAACGCCAACCATACCATGACTGGCAGTAGCGTCAGACCGAAGAACGCACCCTGCGCGGGCTCGTCCCAGAAGAAGAGTTTGCGGAGGAGGTTTTGCATAAGTGGCGTCAATTCAATATTTATGGACTCTCGAATCACTGTTCATCGGCGGTTTCCTGAAACCATACAGTAAGTAGAACTTTCCAAATGAGTGGGACTATACACTCACTGGCATGACTTAAAGCAGGACAACACCCGTTGCCCCAGCCACTTTTTACAATATAATACCCCCCCGATTTTTCCAGTCGGCACCATCATTTTTTTCTGGGCCGTCC
>JAGCTA010000243.1 GCA_017963875.1 Victivallales bacterium
CGCAGAGCAAATACGGTTCCGAGGACGTGGCGCTGTCTGGGACAAACATCCAGATATTTGGAATGGGTGGTTCATCAGGGGTATAGGCGGAAAAGAGGATATGGGTGTCATCCGCTGAGACATCTGCTTCCATTTTGATAAGGCGATTGGTTAGCAGCAACGTGGGAGATGAATCAGGTTTCTTGAGGTCATGCTTCCAGTAGTCGAACCTGCCAGTCTTGAATGACGCATAGATGAGCGAGTTTTCGCGAATAGTGCCATTCAGTTCATAGTATCTTCCAGACAGAATAGGCGTCATTTCCCCCGTCGCGCAATCAAGGGAATAGAAGCGTGATGTGTATCGATTTGCGATTGAATGTCTTTGAGCAATGGAAACAAGCAACTTATGTTCTTTTCCAAAGGGGCTGAGTCTCAGAGGGAATTGCCTGTCGTTCAGGACCGCGACACATTCCGCACTGTCTTTGGCGGGAGAGCCTAATTTGTGGTTGCTTATTGTGTCCGTTGAAAAGACGGGGAAGCCAGTGTTTTCGTATTTGATTGATACTTTGGTTCTGCCAGAGCCATTTTGAGGGAGTCTGAAATTGATTGAATTTTCTTTCCCATTGCAGTCGAAGGCTGAGGTCTGTGGGAGAAAACCCTGTTTACTGACTGTAATGTTTGCAGTGGAAATCGTCGCAGGTATGAACGCCTGGCATGGAGTTACGCCGTGATGTTTGCCATCGATGGTGACATCGGCTCCCTGGGGCTGGGAGTCAATCATGATTTGACGTTGCATGACCATGTCCACTTTGGGAGTGTTTCTTGTTAAAGTACGGGATTCAGTGAGAAAACCCTGATGGCTGATTGAAACCGTTCTGGATGACAGCCAACCAAACTGGATTTTGCATGGTGTGACTGCCGTTGTGCCGTCGGGGAAAATGACGGAGGTGCCGTCAGGAACTGTTGTCAGATAGACAGTGGTAGAGGAAGCCAGCAAAAGTGCCAGTATTCCCAACATGAAAGCAAACTTTTTCATTGAAAAATCGTTATTATAGTGTTAGTTTAACCAATGTTCCTGAACGGCTTCAGGAGCGTTGTTCTGCATTTCTTCATTCTTCTCGGTGGAGGGTTGCAGGTCAACGGGCATAAGATACCACGAAAGACACTCATTGCAAAAAATCTAGAAGTTTTTAGGTTGAATGCCCTCGTTGATTATGGTGCTTTTTCACTCTCGTCCATGCAATCTTGGCACGATGGCTACGGACAGAGAATAAATGTTTGAAGACAAAGGATATTATGAATAAATCTGAACTACTGGCACTCCTTGCCAAAATGGACATCAAGCCAAGCAGAAAACTCGGCCAGAATTTTCTGCTTGACCCCAATATGCTTGATTCGATGGTGCGGGTTGCGGATGTGAAGCAGGATCAAAGGGTGCTGGAGATTGGCCCAGGGACAGGGGCGCTGACAGAACGGCTCTTGGCGGCAGGGGCGGATGTGACAGCGATCGAACTTGACCATCGGTTGGCGGGATATCTCAGGGAGCGTTTCGGCAATCAGCCGAATTTCCGCCTGGTCGAGGCGGATGCGTGCAAAGTGGCTCTTGGGGAAATCATGGGCGGCAAGCCGTTCCGTTGCATCGCCAATCTGCCGTATTCTTGCAGTTCGCAACTTCTTGCGGCGTTGGTTGCGATGGAGAACCCTCCTGAAGATGTGTTCTGTCTTCTCCAGTTGGAAATGGCGGAACGGTTGTCCGCGTGCGAGGGGACGAAGGAATATGGTGTCTTGACAGTGCGGATAGGATTCAGATACAGCGCGTCGATTGTAAAGACCATTGATCCAAAAGTCTTTTTCCCGCCGCCTGAAGTGACGTCTGCCTATACGCATTTGGTTCGGAGGCCAGTACAACTGGACAATTCGCTGATACAGACGGCTTCTCGGATTGCAGGCTTGGCTTTTGCGCAACGGCGAAAGAAATCCCGCAAGTTGCTGATGGCTGAGTTTCCCGCAGAGGCGGTCGAGCATGCGTTTGCCGCGTGTTCTTTACCAGAGGACACGCGGGCGGATGACATTTCCGTAGCGGCGTATGCCGCATTGGCTCGTGAACTGATGAAGGCATCATCGCCCAATGGTTAAGATGATGGTTAATTGTTGATATGGAAGGAAACATCGTAAAATGAAGGAAAGCATTTCAGTATTGGTCGAGGCGTTTCTTGCGAGCGAAGCATTAGGGAAGGTCATTGTCGTTGTCCTTATTTGTGCCAGCGTTCTGTGCCTGTCAATCATCGTGGCGAAATGGAAGGAGATGTTTGTGATTCGCAGGGGATGCAAGAAATTTCTCAAAAAGTACAAATCGGCTAAATCGCCTCTGGCCATGGTGATGTTGTTGTCTGAAGATGAAATCATGCCGCTGGATTGTGTTTGCCGTGCGGGCTATGAAGCACTTAAAGAAGTGCTGGAGCGCAATGGTGGCCATGGTGCAGTCGAGATGTTTCAGCGCAGAAGCATGCTCCAGCGGCCATTGACGATTGCGGATTTGGACAAGATACGCAGCAGCATGGTCCGCCAGATGAACATTCAGCGCAATCAGATGTGCCAGATGATGGTGATGCTTTCCACGATTGTCCAGTTGGCGCCGTTCTGCGGATTGCTTGGCACTGTCTGGGGAGTCATGGTGGTATTTTTCCAAATGGGGGTTTCATCATCTGGGCGTCCTGAAATCGGCGACATGGCACCTGGCGTGTGCAGCGCCTTGCTGACAACGGTCGTCGGGTTGTTTGTCGCCATTCCCGCCGTGTTTGGAAACAATGTCATCAGCGGCCAGATTGACCAGACCTGCGGTGAAATGGAGGATTTTGTGGACGATTTCATCGCGGACCTCCAACTGGAGGAGCGCGTGGACAAGACAAGCCAGCCTGCAGGGGCTGAAATCTCGGATAATAACCTGTAGAGTAGGTTCACATCATGGGTAGATATTTGCATAATCAAAGAAAGACAGCCATCAATATCGACATCACGCCATTGATGGACCTGACTTTCATGTTGCTTATCATTTTCATCATAACGGTTCCAGCCATGGAATATTCGACGGATGTCACGCCGCCTTCCATGGAGACGCCGAAGACAGTTGAGGATGTGAAAGACAAAGTCGTCGTGTCTTTGGACAAAGAAGGGACTATCAAAGTCGATAACAAGATTGTCCCCAAAGGGGAGTTGATTCCCGTGTTGAAGGCAGTCAAGGATTCCAATGTGCTGATTATATCCGACGGCTCGCGTCGTTATGAAGAAGTCATTGAAATCCATCGACTTGCATATCATGCAGGTGTAAAGAGCATCTATCTGGTGACACGAGCGGAGAACGTGTCAAAATAAAAGAGTCATGGTTGAAGTAAAGGAAAGAACATACGACCACATCATCACCTTTCTGCTGAGTGCTATTGCGCATGTCGGCGGTATTGTCTTGATATTGCTGTTCTGCGATGTTAAGTTAAAGCCGAAGGAAGAATTGGTCATGCCATCGGAATTGCTGGTTGTTCCAGTCGTCCAGCAACCCGAGCCGATTGTGCCTGAAGTCCAGGAGCCCGAGCCCCAGAAGCCTGAACCTCCGAACCCCGAGCCCCAGAAGACCGAGCCCCCGAA
>JAGCTA010000244.1 GCA_017963875.1 Victivallales bacterium
ACGGATACCTGAAGCACATGAAATCAGGAGACTTAACACTCTTGGACAACGAGCCATTCGAGACTATGGAATGGTGCTTCTGTGACTACTGCCGAGAAAAATTCGCCAAGCGCTTCAAAATGGAAAAAGTGCCTACCGCATCGGAAATCCGCCTCAGGCATCGTGAAAAGTGGATTACATTCCGTTGCGAAAACACGCGTGAAGTCACAAGAAACTATGCGGACGGCCTCCGCGAGCGGCTGCCTGGACTCAACGTCCTGCAATACGATTACGTCATTGACTACACGAATCCCCAAGCCCCGATGGCCAAGTTCAGCAATGTCTGTCTGGACCCAACCATGAATGACGCCTTCCTTCAAGGGCATCTTCAAAGTTACTACCATTTCTTTGATTTGTTAGGCTTCAGGATGATGCGCATCAACCACGCGCGTTTCAAGGCACCATATATCCCCATGGGCGCCATCAGCGGCACTGCCGAAGGCTATCTGAACAAATCGGAGGCGCTTTCGCCTTCCCGCAGTCGCCTCATGGTGCTTGCCGCCGCAGTCAACGGCTGCAACAGTTACTGGTTCTACCGAGGTACTGCGGACGCACTCTATCTGCTGAGTTTCCAGACTGCCCTCAATCAAATCGCACAGCTGGAAAAGGAACCGCTGTGGCCGCGACTCGCCGATGACGAGACCCAACCAAAACTCCAGTTCGCATTCAGGCCTTTCGGCAAAATCGCCCTGCCCGACGGTAACGCAATCGACACGCCCGATTGGAAGGACCTGGCGACCGCCGTGCAAGCATCCGACGGTTCTCACTCATTGGCAGCCATCTTCAATTTTCATGAGAAGCCTTTGTTTGCCGAAGTTTCCTCTTCGGCATTCTCTGGCCCTACCGTCATTGAGAACGTCCTGACGGGAGAAATTTTGTTCAATGGCGATGCCAAGCAACTCGAGTCCAGCGTGCTGCTCAGCGTGCCAGCGCGCGAGGCCCTGTTCGTGAAAGTCAGACCTGCCACACAGACTGACAAAGCAAGCATCTTCTCACGAGAAGCACTTGAGGCCGAGTTCAAAAAGATCTGCGCTGACAGTACCACAGACGCATTTAAGGCCATGAACGCAGACGGCTTTTCCATCGTCCCTGAAATCGTCGATGGCAAGCCTGGCATGGCGATTTCCAATGAGAACGGCAGATTCTCTGTCAGTCTCGTCAACGGTGGCATCCAGGACTGGGCGGTCAAAGGAAAGACTCTTCCAGGCAACTGGGGCCGCACGCACATCTGGCTTCCACGGTCGTTGAACAGCGCAGCCTATCCATGGAAACTCGAATCGCAGGCCATCTCAAAGGACTGCGCCAAAGTATGTCTCCTGCTTGAAATGGATGATGTCGTTGTCAACAAGACGCTGCAACTTGAGAAAGACGGCAGTGTCAAGGTCCTTCTCGACTTCAAGAACAATGGCCCCAAGACCATCTCAATGACGCCGAAGTTCTCGCAACTGCTCAATTCTCCAGAGTTCTTCGGCAAGGACGGAACGCCTATTACCCTCACATTCAAGGAAACGGTTGTCGAAGCCACCGCAGGCCGCCATGACGGCTTCAGCGACAGCCTTGTGCGGGACATTCCTGCCATCAAACACGGCATGTACACAAAGGTAAACGGCACGCGCGTGAACTGCTCGTTCTCCACGCCTGAAAAGGGGATGCTGTTCTATTTCTGGAAGTCCGCCTCCACCACTGAGTGCACATGGGAGTACGTTTGGCTCCCTTCAGATATCGAATCTGGAAAATCACAAATATACGAATGCCTCCTTTCTGCATTCTGATTTGCCTGTAATCTTATACACTTGGATGATAAATTCTTAAATTCTCTCAAAATTAAGTCATAATTTCTCAAGAATGATAATTGCCAGAGAGATTTCAACGATTAAAGTAATTGAAAACTACACTTTTATTTTTGATATGGAAACCCAAAGGAACCAAGCATGAAACATCTACTTTCACTTCTTCTCCTCTCGTTGCTCGTCACACTCCATGCGGCCAATCTCGATGAAATCGCCCTCTTCCCAATTGATTTCCAAGGCGGGAAGTACGCTTTCAATGAGAATCACATTTCCCCTGTCCGCATCTCTTTCCGAGGCAACGGCTACGAACTCGCCAAAGCCGCCAAGACCGAATTGGTTCTGCAGATGCCAGAGTTTCTTGAACTGGTCGCCGCGCATTCCATCCATCCTTTAAATGCTGAAATGCTCCCCATTACGACAGAAGCAAACATCACGCGCATGACTTTGCCAGAAAAGTATCAGAAGTTGAATATCAGGCCGAGTTTCCCATGGGCATGTGGTCTCAACCTCTATTTCCGAGCCAAGCAGGGAACCGCAGGTCAACGCGGAATCATCGTGTTCTCCATCGAGACGGACGGCAAGGCGGAGGAACTGACCAAGACCATCCATGTCACCGCAGCCGAGCAGTTGCCCGTCGTATATCGCAAACTGAAGAAGTTCGCCTTTGGCAACTGGTATCTCCATGCAATGACATCCCCTGACCGTTCGCTCTTCGACCTGAACGTCCAGTTCTGGAAAAACTTCTACGACCACCCGATTTGCAGCCTGGGTGGAGCGGACTTCGCCATCAAGGACAAGACGCGCGTCACACAGTTGCTGAAGGATTTCACAACTCTTTATGTCATTTATTCCAGTCTCGACACCATCGTACCAACCGATGTGCCGCAGTATGGCTTCTATGACGGCGGCAAAATCACGCGCCCGAACGTCCCACGTCTCATTGACGCCAACGGCAATGTCAGGAACAATCTCTCCATCTGCCCGCAATATCTTATCAACGACCCAGAGAACGTCTATTGGGACAAGAACATCGTCGAAGGCGTCCAGAAGATTCTTGACAAGGCACCTGGCTTGAAGGGCATCTGCCTCGACTATGAAAGCCATCCTGAAGACGGCACATGCGATGACTGCCGCGCCGAATTCGCACGTCAGGAGAACCTCCCGCAGGTTCCGTCGCGCGAAGACATCAAGAGCGGCAAGCCGTTGCATATCAAATGGCGCAAGTTCCGCGAACGCCAGCGGACCCAAATCATCAAAAGATACTACGAGACGCTCAAGAAGAACTTCCCTGACTTGAAGCAGTGGATGTGCACCGTCAGCCTGGTGCCCAATCAGGACCCGATTATGGCCTGGAGCGGCATCGACCCGCGCAGTTACTCGCCCTACACGGACTATTTCAACAACATGCTCTACTGCGCTGGAAAGCCGTATGCAGATATGCTCGAACGCTCCCTCAAGGAACTCGACAAGCCCCTCTACCCGCTCATCGACCCCGCCGAAACGGAAATCCGTTGGTTCCTCAGATACACCCCCGACACCGTCCGCCAGAACATCCTCATCACGGCGGCAAAGGGCTGCAAGGGCATGTCCCTCTACCCCGCGGATTTTTATGACGCATCCTATCTGACAATGCTCTGCGACGCAGTCAATGCCGTCGCGGAAGCGGAAGACGCATTCGAGCGCCCCGAAATCACGGGTAAACTCCGTATGGAAGTCGCCAATGTCATCACACTCGACATCTCAGACGGAGATAAAACACAATCCATATCCTATCCCGACATGGCGAACGACCTGCGCACGTTCCTCCATCATGATGGAAAGAACTTCTATGCGACGCTCTTCAATTATTCCCCCACATCGGATGCCTTTTGCCGCCTGTCCCTCCCTGACTACCAGGGGGACGGCACGGTCGTTGACCTCGTATCACGAGTAAAATACACAGGAATCACCGACGACGACATCCGCAAGGGCTTCCTGGTCAAACTGCCGACGAACGGTTCACTGCTGCTGAAATTCGGTCCATACGAGCATCTTCGCGGCGAATTGCCGCAGGCGAATCTCCAGAAAGCGCTTGCGGCATTCAAGCAGTCTCTGACGGAAAAGAGCACGTTCATGAAGACTCAGACCAAAGGCAATTCGTCCATCCAGTGGGTTATCGGCAAATCTGGCAAACTGGCCATACAACTGAAGGACTGCAATTCATACATCCAGTTCGATCCCGAAAACGGCGGTCTCATCAGCGACTGGAGGATTCCAGGCATCGGTCAATGCGTTTCCATAAAGCCAAACGAAGAATACGGCTTGGGCGAACTGTTTTTCCATGACCCGAACCCATCCATTCCCCACAGCATCCCATTCAAACTCGAAAGTCTGCATTTCAACGACGCTCGCCCGACGGCGACCATGTCATACACTGTCCTGCCCGACCTAGATGCTGGCGGCAGCGGAAATCCTCTCGAAAACCTGAAGATCGTCCGCGAGAACACCATAGGCGATTCACTCGGAAGTAATACGGTCAAGCACACGTTCATCAACCAGTCGCAAAAGCCGATGACGTTTGGCATCCGCATGAGAAGCATCCCGATCAACCGCTGGAAGCCTGAAAGCGGCCCACAGGCGCTCCTCGCCGACGGCACGGAAATCCCGCGCGGGACAAGAACATACATCAAGCCAAACGCTCATATCGAATGGCCTTAACTCGGCACACCTAAAACCATCGACGACATTGCCGTCACCATCCGTCACGGCAAAATACCGCTTTACTACAAAATCAAAGGAGATTTCACAGGTCTGTACTGCTGGTCGAACCATCTGATGCAAACCGTTGAGCCACTGACGGATACTATCACGCTCGAACCTGGCCAGTCAAAGACCTTCTCGCTCCAATTTGAAGTCATCGATGAGAGAAGGAAACCCTGATTCTCCTCTGATTGCACCTTCAAAACGACGTTTTTTTCTTGCTCTCATTTCAACTTTGACAGTCAGGAACTATATTATATTCAATTATTGATCAACCATTACTCAACCATACCAAACAACAACAAAGGGACAAGAAAAACAATGAAAGTCGTGCTTGCATATTCAGGCGGTCTGGACACGTCATGCATTCTCAAGTGGCTCCAGGAACAATACAACGCGGAAGTCGTCACCTATTGCGCCAACGTCGGTCAAGGCGAAGAACTTGACGGCCTGCATGAAAAGGCTTACGCCACAGGCGCGGTCAAATCCTATATCGAAGACCTGACCGAAGAATTTGCCAGCGACTATATCTTCCCGATGTTCCAGGCAAATGCCATCTACGAGAACATGTATCTGCTGGGGACCTCAATCGCCCGCCCGCTCATCGCCAAGCATCTCGTCGAAGTCGCCAAGGCGGAAAACGCTGAATACATCTGCCACGGCGCGACTGGCAAAGGCAATGACCAGATTCGCTTTGAACTTTCGGCCTACGCGCTGAACCCAGACATCAAGGTCATCGCGCCATGGCGCAGCAAGGACTGGACTTTCAAGTCCCGCACCGACCTGATCAAATACGCAAACGACCACAAGATTCCGATTACAGTGTCTGCGGCAAAGCCATATTCCATGGACCGCAACCTGCTGCACATCAGTTTCGAGGGCGGTGTCCTTGAAGACCCGTGGCAGGAAGCCCCCGACACCTGCCATGTCCTGACGGTTCCCGTTGAAAAAGCCCCCGACACGCCAGAATACGTGACCATCGAATTCGTCAAAGGCATTCCAGTCGCCGTCAATGGCCAGAAACTCAGCCCTGCGAACATCATGCACGAACTGAACCGCCTGGGCGGCAAGCACGCCGTCGGTCGAATCGACATCGTCGAAACGCGTTTCACAGGCATGAAGGACCGCGGCGTCTATGAGACTCCTGGCGGCACCATCCTGTTCCACGCCCACCGTGCATTGGAATCCATCTGCATGGACCGTGAAACCATGAGCGAGCGCGACCAACTCATTCCTCGCTATTCCAACATGGTTTACAATGGCTTCTGGTTCGCCCCCGAACGCGAGTTCCTGCAAGCCGCGATCACCAAGAGCCAAGAGAATGTCACGGGCGAAGTCCGCGTCAAACTGTACAAGGGCAACTGCTTCATCAGCGGCCGCCGTTCACCCTACACCCTGTATGATCCAGAAGTCGTCACATTCGAAGAAGACAATGTCTATGACCAGGCAGACGCCACGGGCTTCATCAAACTGAATGCACTGCGTCTCCGCATCGCGGCAAAGGCAAACAAGCCCCAGTTGTAATTCGCGACATCGGATGATTCCATTGTCTCCATAATCCCTTCCCGTCTGCACAGTTTCTTGCGCAGACGGGAATTTTATTATTTCCAGAAGGATACGACAGTGAAAGTTGGAATTCGCTCCAAAGGGTATTTGACACGCTATGGCTTCAAGGAAGGCCTGAGGCGGATGAAACTCCAGGGATATGAGACCATCGACTATCAGGAGTTCGTCGATACGAACAATCCGCTTTTCAGCATGAATGACGCAGACTTCGCGGCTGAAATGAAGGCGCAACGTGCAGAAATTGAATCTGTGGGAATTGAAATCATCCAGACGCACGGTCCATGGCGCTGGCCGCCGATGGACGCCACGAAGGAAGACCGTGAAGAACGTTTTGAGAAAATGTCTCGGGCGATTCTCGGGACCGCGCTGCTTGGCAGCCATAATTTCGTCATCCACCCGATTCTCCCCTGGGGTGCCTCGCAAGACCCAGAACCGCAGAAACTCCATGACATGAATCTGGAGTTCATGGGACGGCTCTGCGATGTCGCCAGACAGCATGATGTCATCGTCTGCTTTGAGAACATGCCCTTCCGAAACATCGGTCTAGCCACGCCGCAGGCGTGCCTTGCATTCGCAGAGGAAATGAACTCGCCGTTCTTCAAAATCTGCCTGGACACGGGCCATTGCTCCGTCCTTGGCCTAAGCCCCGCAGACTGCGTCCGCCAACTCGGAACCAAATGGCTCCAAGTACTCCATGTACATGACAACAATGGAGCAAATGACCTCCACTGGGTGCCATACCTTGGAACAATTGATTGGCAGGATTTCACCAACGCCCTACAGGAAATCGGCTTCAACGGCTCTGTCTCACTGGAAACATACATCCCCAAGGGTTTTCCTGAAGAACTGTGGACCGTCCAGGAAGAATCGCTTTTCAAATCCGTTCTGAAGATTGCGGGACGGTTGTAAAAAAACATGACTTTTTTAAATTGAATAACGCCCCGTTGAGTTGTATTTTTCGCCCTCTTATGCTATATTTAGTTATCATCCACAAATAAAGGCACTATATATGCTTACGTCTGCTTATAAATCAGAAACCGCCATATTGTACCACTTTGAAGGCTGCGGAAACGTCGAACGCTACGTCGCCTCGACACCGTGGACACGCCGCATAAGCAATGATCCCACCCTTGCAGGAATCGCCTATACCGACGCACTTCAGGCCGCCTGCACCGCCGTGCTCAAGACAGCGGACTTCGAGTTTGAAGAAGACTCGGGCGTCGTCGTGAACATCCTGCGAGGCGGTTTGAACTACGGCCTTCGCCATGCGTTGTCTGACGCATACGGCTGGAATCGCCACACGACCTGTTTCATCAGCGCCCAGCGTGCACGCAACGCAGATGATTCGGAGGAATGGCATATCACGGAAAACGCCTATCGCAAAGTCTATTTCCCACGCAAGGCATCATTGTTCATCGGCGATGTCGTGGCGACGGGTACGAGCCTCAGATATGCGTTGAGTGAACTCGTGTCCTCCGCAAAACGTGCGGGGACGCAGTTCAGGGACATCGTGTTCTTCACCATCGGCGGGCCGCAGGCCTCAAACATCCTGCAAGACGTCGATACGGAATGCCGTCGCTTATTCCCCGCCTATCGGCGGACCATTCTCATCTATATGGAAGGCTGCTTTGAAGTTCCTGAGACAGAATCCCCTCTGACCATCCGCCTGACAGGCACCGACCTTGTTCGCCGTGGTTCCGTCATGGCACCTGAGTTCATCGAATCGCAATATGAAAACCCAGCGTTTCCAATTGAACGCTGCACCATCTACGACGCTGGTTCACGCGCCTTCTGGGTCCGTGAATTCGCCGATGACGTCTGCGACTACTGGAAGCAGGTGCTTGAACTTGCGGAACGCGGCACAGACTACAAATCGTATCTCGCCGAACGCTTCCCCGAATTGGATGTAACACGTTTCGGCATTGTTGACCTAAAGGCACTAGCATTGAAGCAAATCGAAAAAATGCAGGCCTTCCTCCCCTAACCCTCATCATCAAGTCCCCGCACCACTCCCGATGCGGGGTTAATTTTGTCAAACAACACATAATCAAAAAAGGAAATGTACGATGGCAGAAGATCGGGATTTTGAATTGCAAACCGTTCCGAATGAAAAACGCAAGGGATTCTGGGCGATGTTCGTCGTCATGCTCGGTTTCACCTTCTTCTCCGC
>JAGCTA010000245.1 GCA_017963875.1 Victivallales bacterium
ACTTACAGTCGGTGCTACGATCGGTGGCAACGAACATGATCTTTGGCACGCCATTGAAACAGAAGAATTTATAGTCCTCCACGCTTTTATCAGGGCTCTCCTGGTTAATCATCAGTTCCTCGGCAATCAGACAGGGGGTAATGCCCTTATATGCGTATTCCCTGCCTGCAAGGAAATAGTCGCCACGCGTGAGTCTCCAGGTGAAGAATGACCGCATTTCCGCGATTTTCTTTTTGGTCAGACTTGCCTTGTCATGAATGACCATTGTGCTACCAGAATCATGATTGCATTTCAATACAAATTGGTTGGGCAGAAGATTGAAATCAATCTCATCAAAGCAATTCCATTTCCCAAGCAATGGGAATGTGTACCCTGGTCCCAGAACCTTCGCGATGTGTTCCTTAACGGCGAGTTTATCAGTGAGCTGGGAGTATTCTGGATGGCGATCATGAAGTTTCAGCCATTGGAGCTTTTCATTGAACCCCTGGGGATTCTTCAGGTTTAGCCGTTTTCCGGTTGTCACATAATAAAACAATTTCAAATACGTCTCATCGCTTAAAAATGAAAGGCCAGACATGATGGCACCACGCATTCGGCGCGAGAAGATCTTCCGAAAATCAAACATTATATCCCTCTGAGTTTATTTCCCTTAAGTTCAAAAATGCTTATGTGACAACTTATCTGCCAGCCAATTGCCTCCCACATGGATGAGATGGCTGAGTTCGTGCAACAATGAGGCGGCAATCAAGATTATTGCAGTCAGGGCAATCCAATTCACCGGAAATGGGAGTCCGAAATCGCGAACAACACCAATCAAAACATACTGGACAACATAGATTTCCAAAGTAACTTGGGAGATAAAATTGATTCCGACTTTAATGGAATGGGGTAGATGTTCCATCTTTTCATCAAGACCGATGAAAATACGAAAGACAAAGAAGAGCAAGGCAAATAAGGCAAGTTGATTCAGAAATTGCCAGGTAGCCAAGGAGGCATGACGTACGAACAACAACTTGCTGGCAAAATACACGACCAGCAAACCTCCCACGAGCAGACAATGCCAAGGCACAAATCGATTCCGAAGCGTGGAATCGTTCAACCGAAACCAAGCTCCCAGGAAAAGACTTTCCAAGAAGAGGAAGCGAATCATCGGCTCCCTGACAACATCAATGTGATAATAACTTTTGTCATAAATGAAAAAGTAAAGCGCCAGCCAAACTATCATTGTGAAAAACATAACCCATAGTAAATATCTTTGCAAGGCATCAATCCTCATGACAAAGAAGAAAGGGATGTACAATACTAAAATAGATGCAATGAAATGATAACAAGTCGGATAGACATACCACCAGACTAGCTTGTGTTCTGCCAGACTATAATATCCCAGCAACATAAAAATTGCAGTTGCAATTACCACCACAGGGTAGATTCGCCAGATGCGTTTCCCATACCATTGCAGAAAGCCTTTTGCCGACAACGGATATTTGACATTCGCCAGACAATAGCCCGAAACGGCAAAGAAAAGCACATCGCCCAGCAGACCACCGTTGGCAATCAAGTCGGTCGGATAGATGCCGGTATAATGCGCATTCGTAATCAGGCACGCCGCCAGACATCTTAAAAAATTAATACAGAATATCATGTTGCCTTCTAGAAATGCTTCAACGACAAATATGTCCTTGCACTAGACAACACCAAGCGCATTGCAAATGGATTGATTCACTTTTCGTACGTCGAATTTCTCCTCGACATACTCGCGGCTGGCTGTCCCCATTTGAGCAACGAACTCAGGTCTTTCCACAAACTCCGACATCTTTCCCGCTAGAGAAGCGATGTCTTTGATCGGCACGAAAAAGCCATTCACGCCATTACGGACGGTCTCACGGCACCCCTGGGTATCCGTGGTGAGAATGGGGCGTCCCATCGCCATCGCCTCCAAAACAGTACGAGGTGTGCCCTCGCGATAAGAAGGCAACACATAGACGCTGCATTGCGCATAATACGGCCGGACGTCGTTGGTTTCCTCAAAACGCTCAATGATACCGTCATCAATGAACTTCTGCACATATTCTTTGGAGAGCGCATCCTGCATCTGCGTTTCGTATTTCCCCAGCAAACAGAAACGCACTTCCGGATGCTTTTGCTTGACGGTTCTGGCGGCCTCAAGATACTCCCCGACGCCCTTGCTCTTGAGCAGACGTGAAATCATCAGAAACGTCAGTCGTTCCGGCAGCGGCACCACCTGGAAATGCTCCAGGTTTACGCCGGAGCCGTTGACCACAAAGCACTTTTCCCGTTGAACCAGATGATTGTCACAAAACTCCCGGAGATCATCGCCATTCTGAAAAATGACATGCGTGGCGCGTTTTAGACCATATTTGTAGAGGCTTCGGACGATGGTGCCCAAGATCCTTGCCTTCCATGAGGCAGCAGTAAAAGTATAGCCTCCACCGGTAATCATGCTGGCGATTTTCGGGACACCTGCGCGTTTCGCGGCGATGGCTCCGTAAATGCATGGTTTGACGGTATATCCTAAAGTCAAATCTGGCTTTTCCTCCCGGAAAAGTCTGGTCAATGCCCGACAGTATCTAAGGTCTCCCAGAATGCTCGTGCCGGTCTTGTTCATCGGGATTTCAACGAAGCGCGCCCCCAGGCCGACAATCTTGTCCACATCGATTTGATCGGGTCCTGTAACCACAACCTCATAGCCGCGTGCGATAAGATCCTTGATCAAATCGCCACGGAAATTCCAAACGGTACGGTTCTTGGGGGAAACCAAAATAAACTTCATGCCATGAAACCGGATGTCACTTCGAACACGATTCAAGATTCCGCAAAATCAGATTGCTAAGCCGCTGAAAATTGCCATCGCCGACGAAGGAATTGTGGGGCGTAAGTATGACATTGGACGCGTCCCAAAGCGGAGAATCTTTCGGAAGCGGCTCCTCCTCAAAAACATCCAATACGGCACCGCCAAGTCTGTCAAGATGCTGGACAAGAGCCGCCTGGTCAATGACCGCGCCCCGGGCAATATTTACCAGAACCGCATCGGCTTTCAACTGGGCAATACGTTGGCGGTTGAAGAGTCCGCGCGTCTCGTCCGTAAGTGGAAGAGTGAGAACGACAATGTCAGCCACTTGGACAAAATTGTCCAATTCTGTCAAGTCCCGGATGGTCTGGAAGTGATTGTCAAAGCGTGGGATGAGATCAACGCCAAAGACCTTGCAGCCAAAAGCCTGGAAACGTTTTGCGCATTCGGTGCCGACGGAACCGCATCCAATCACGAGGACTGTCTTGTTCGAAAGTTCTTTGATTTCGCGATTCTTCTGCCAGTGATGTCTCCGCTGATTTTCCCGGAAGAATTCGGCCTGCTTATACAGTTGCAGTACTCCGGCGATGGCAAATTCGGCCATGGGCGCACTATAGACTCCACGGGCATTGTGTATTTCTATTTTTTGCTTCGCGACATAGTCCATCGGCACACGATCGAAACCCGCGCTGGTAAGCTGGATATAGCGTAGATGGGTAAACTTTTCAATAGGATGAACTAGAAAGAGATCGTTACAGATGGTTCCCTCAACATTCTCACAGGAAAAGCCCAACGGTTCACTTTCCTGGGGTTGAAGAATCACCTCGTGCCCCATGACATGCAACTGCTGGAGTTGCTCTGGTGTGGCCTGCCAGGCACCGGTAACGAGGAGTTTCATGGTAAAAACAATCTGGATTAAAACCTATTTCACCTGCGACAGAATATTATGGACGCATTGCTTGACAAAGCTCTGGTTGCGCAGGAAATAGTTGCTATGCACGGCAATCTCTTCTTCAAATGCCCGCATTGTTCGAATGCCAGTAGTAAACTTGTTGCGGACCGCTTCCAGATCGGAAACGTTGGAAGAATTGCAAAAACTGCGGGAAAGGATGACCATCGAAGAACCAAGACGGTAATGCTCCTTGAGGATGGCCTCCGCTGGAAGCGGCCCAGTTCCGATCCCCGCGATTCCTCCGAAACCGTAGGAAAGCCCTTTTTCCCGGAAAGCCAGGCAAATACGTTCGACAGTGCCGTCTGCAAGCAATTCAAACATGAATTTCATTCCGTATCCAAGACTGAGGTCGTTAAGACCAATATAAACCTCGTCAATGTCAGGCACGGACAAAATTTCTTGGAGATTCGCAATGGACTGTGGCGTTTCAAAAAGAAGAAGCGTTCGGCAACGCCGATTCACGGCGTGCAAAAAACGCTCGACTTGCCCTGCTTCCTGGAAAAATGGCAGCATGATGATGTTCGCCCCGGCCGCGACAACGGAGTCTATCTCCTCTTCCGTGGAAGAATACTCCGCCGTGGCATCGTGGACCGGATTGACGCGGACCAGCAACTGAGCCTTTGTCAGTGTCTGTCGCAACATTTTCACATCCTCGACCGTATGATGCGACTGCACGGTATCCATTCCTCCCTGACGGGCGGCCTTGCCGATATATTCCATATCGACGAAAATGCGGTCCACCCCGGCGTCCTCCGCAATGCGAGCGACCTCCGGACGGTTGGTGATGTACATTAAATTCAGCGACATATTCCTATTTTTTCACCGTCTCGCCGATATTCTCATTGTCGGCATTGGTAGCGACCTTGAAGATGGTCATGAAGAAAATCTTAAAATCCAGCCAGAAGGAACAGTGATCCACATACCAGACATTCAGTTCAATGCGATGATGCCACTCGACATCCTTGCGCCCATGAACCTGTGCCCAGCCGGTGACTCCTGGGCGAACCTCGAACATCCGCCTTTGTTCCGGAGTATATTCCTCAAGTGGCCAAGGATGATAGGTCAAGGGAGGACGTGGCCCAATCAAACTCATATCGCCCCGTAAGATATTGAAAATCTGTGGCAACTCATCAATACTGGTGGCGCGAATGAATTTGCCGACACGAGTGACACGAGCGTCTCCTTTGCCACTGTAAACCCCAGAGCCGGTATGCTCCGCATTGACCACCATGGAACGGAATTTCCAAATCTCAAACTCCTTCCCATGCAAACCCAAACGCTTCTGCTTGAATAAAACCGGTCCTTTTGAGTCCAACTTGATGCATAGCGCAGCAATCAACAAAACTGGCCATAGAAAAAACAACACGCTTATCGCCAAGAGGACATCAAAGAATCTTTTCAGATAATTACGGTACATTTATGACTCGTATAATGGTTTAGATGTCTAGGAAAAAAGGGATATG
>JAGCTA010000246.1 GCA_017963875.1 Victivallales bacterium
ATGAATCCAGACCGCTTCGGAAAGATTGTTTTGAGGGATCGCCGAGACAAATAAGAACCTCTCTTGAATACTAAAGACAAATATGGAACATCGGCATCTTACAAACCAGGCAGGCTATAGCAGCGCTGCAATCGATGACATCATTGGCCGCGGCAAATTGGCAGACTGGCACGAATTGCGTGATGCTTCTGAAACAGACAAAACATTGCTGAACAGAATCTTGCGTGTCTGCAACGCCCACTGCTCCGACCCATACGCACAACGCTATCATTTATGGAGACTTTATGCCGAACAACAACTCTCTTCCTGAATGGGAAAGACTTCTTTCCTCAGCGGCACATCTCCAACGAATACTTCCTGATGCCGTGCTTGTTGGCGGTACTGCCGTTGCAACGCATGTCCACCATCGTCTGTCGTATGATGCAGACCACGTTCTGAATGATTTACGAGGTCATTTCGATGAGATACTGGAGCAACTGGAATCTGTTGCAGGCTGGCAGACAGCACGTATTCGCAGACCTGTGCTGATACTTGGGTCTCTTGACGGCATAGAGACAGGAGTTAGGCAGTTGATTCGTGAAACTCCCCTAGAAACAACCACCATTTCCATTGGCAAGGAAACCGTCACAGTGCCATCCGCAACAGAAATGCTCCGCATCAAGGCTATCCTTATACTCAAACGCAATACAACCCGCGACTATCTTGATTTTATCGCCATGGCAAATTCACTTGGAGACGCGAAGGCATTGGAAGCATTGAGCCAATTCGACAAACTCTACCCGCAACCCAACGGAGAATCCGCATTCCAGCAATTGCAGATTCAACTGTCAAATCCTTTGCCTTACGATTTGGATGATGTCGATTTGACTGAGTACAAGAATCTTATTCCAGAATTGCAGGATTGGAAGCATATAAAGTCTCTTTGCGGCAATCTGGCATTGAAAATGTTCCAACAACGATAATTTCTTTCCTTTTTTGATCGCTCGTCAATAATAACTCCCACAAAGAGAAACTCCTATGCATAACAGTTTTTCCCATCGAATACTCTGCATAATAGCCGTCTTCGCATTGTCCCTCGGTCTTTCCGCTGACGAGCCGAAGAACCTCTTCACCAACGGCATGTTTGAAAGCACCGACGGTGCTTTCCCAGCAAAATGGGGGGACATCCAATACAGGCAGAAGACAGTCAAGGCATTGGCGGTCAAGAAACATGCGATGCTCGGCGGGAAAGACGGCATTGAATTGCCGACAATCCCCGAAGGCAACCAGCAATCGGCCTTTGTCGGAATTGCGCAGGGAATCGGCCTTGCGGAACTGACAGCACCACGAAACGCAATCATCCGCATCGACATGGCCTGCCATGATTTGGCAAACGGAAACGTCGTCGCCTACGCGAATGGCAAGGACAACAAACTCATCTACTGGAAGACCATCGGCCATTTCAGCGGAAATATAGGCTTGCGCACATACGAATTCATCGCGGAAATTCCCGCAGGAGCCAAATACATCAATGTATCGTTCCGCAATTTCGGTGCTGGAACACTGTGGCTCACAAACGCACAACTTTACTGGGAGGAAAATGCCCCCAAACTGTCCCAAACTCCTGTGACTGACGCCACGCTGCTCTTGAACCCAACGATGTCTGGAGCCGAGGCTGGAACGCTACCCAAAGGCTGGAGCCGCTTCTTCTATCCAGGCAAGGAAGCGGAGGGACGCATTGAAATTCAAAACGGAGAATGCACGCTGACACACGTCGGCGGCGCCTTCGGATTCGGCGTCGAATCCGCCCTTTTGGGCAACATTTCTCCCATGCGCGTCTATCCGATTGAGGCAAAATACAAGACTTTGGACGGCGCGAAATTCCAGATTTCCGCAGAGTTTCGCGATGCGGCTGGGGGGACGCTTGGCGAACAGTTGTCGCCGCTGTTTGAGTCGCCCGTGGAATCAATCGCCAAATGGCAAGCGAAAGCCCCAGAGGATGCTCGTTCCATGAGTCTCCGTTGGCTGAATGCAGACAAGGGAACCGTCGTTTTCACCGCCCCTGCATGCAGGATGGGTGAACAAATCCAAGATAATGCGGTTAAGCGTTTTCCGATTTCGTTCAGAGTCTTTCCCGCCGAATGGACGTGTGACTGGTCCAACGGCAAACCAAAGTTCTACACATTCCACAATACGGAAATGCCATTGTCGATTGAACTTTGCGGCGACCGCACGAAACTCAAGGAGCCCGTCGTCGTCATCGAGTTTCCTGATTGCCTTGAGGTCAGTTGCTATTCCTCCTATCCGACAACGCCATACTACAAGGACTTGCCAGGCGAAATTGTTGCCAGAGAGAATGGCCGAATCACTCTCAAATTGACGAACATCCCGCTTTGGAGCATACTCAACAAGCATTTTGGAGCACAAAGGACGGTCATCGCGAACATCAGAGGCCCCAAGGCATCCAAAAGTCCACATTCCATGCGAATCTGGGCTGAAAATAACGGTAGGAAAGGCACTGTCTATGAACTGGACATCTTCCTTCTTGATGACCCGAAAGCGGTCGAACTCCCCAAATCCTTCTTCATTGGCCGCTGGAGTTCCATGGATTCCTTCCCGTTCAAAGAAGAGATTTTCGAGCGCATGGTCGAGGCGCAGTCTCTCTGCGGATACCGCCAGGCGACAATCCCATGGGGAGACAACCCGCATCTGCTGAAATACATCGATGCACTTCGCGAAAAAGGCTGGACCATCGCCTGCAACCATGTCGACGACCATCCCTCCTGGAAGTTCCTCGACTACACGCAACCCAAGGCCATCGACCCAAATGGCACGCCATACGCCAACCACGTCTGCCCTGAACAACTGATTGACAATCCACATACGCACGCGCAACTTC
>JAGCTA010000247.1 GCA_017963875.1 Victivallales bacterium
CAATCGGCACCAAGTCAATCGCGGGATCGAATTCGCCATAACTCGTTGACACGACGCGCACGACTATTCTCTCAAGTCGATGGTTGCTGTTCCCCGCAACGTCAATACCCAGGACATCATACGATTGTCCCGCAAGGATGCGGCTTGTTTTATTGCTGATTGGTATCGGGAATACCTTGACCATCACATAGACGGGACCATTCAGCAGGACATTCGCAGGTGTCTTCTGCGTGCTGTATCCAAGAGCCGATGAGAATGCGGACGGAGCGGTGAAGGTTGTTTCATACTGCGTCATATACGGATTATCTGCGCCTTCGTAACCAGCAGTAGTCGAATTCTTGATCTTCAACGAGCTAATTCCGCCGACCAGGCCCGCGCCAGGCGTGACGACACTGGAATTCGCAAGCAGTGAATATGTGATCTCCCCTGTGGACGAGACATCTTTGTCTGTCATCATGGAACCCGTGCCCGTGACATCAATCACTTTTTTATCTCTGTACCAGACTGCGGAACTGCCATTCCATCCACCGCCTTGTGAATACGCACGAAGAACACCGCCAGTGTACTCGAGCATTGATTGTGTGTTGGATGTTCCCTGTATTGCCAACCAACTGGATGACGATCTATTGATTATGTTTGCATCAGTTGAATCCACCTTAAACATATTGATCAGATCATTCGTATCATGCCCAAGGACACGGTAGCGAGATGAGGGAACGGGCAACACTCCGACGGCTTTTCCGTTAAAAGTATGGGTAAGGTGAACTGTTTGCGACACTCTGCCTGGTTCGTGCTCCCAGTAACTGAATCCGCCATTCTTACTCGCTAAAATGCCGCCAAAGGAAAAATTGCGGCTTGTATCCATGCTAGTGCGCTTGAATCGAACGATTGTATCGTCAATGACTTCCGCGCCCCAGGCACCATAGAGGAACCCTGTATTATCCAGTTTATCCGTATAGCCGCAGTCTTTCATGCCCTTGTCGTCCGCGTATGCAATGGGTTCGGAGAAGGAGACATCGACGTATTCGTACTTGTCCATCTCACTGACCGAGTCATCGGAAGTCGAATACGGCGTTGCGCGCCATGCGACGGCGGCGGTCGCCACTGGCTCCGCGCCGTCCCACGCCATGATTGGGCCGAAGGAATCCACCATGAAATAGGCGGGAACAAGAGTGACGGTGCTGTCTTTTGTAACTCCGTCGTATCTCCAGTAGATACCAGCTTCTTCATCGTCAACGCCCCAGTACGCAATGGCCTCCTTCGAACACCATCCTGGATTTGATGGAGCCTCAGTTCTTTTTTCCTGAATTGCGGTAGCCCCCGTAAGGCGCCAGTCATACGTTTCCTCGGCCAATTCCGAACCGCCTGATGTTTTATGTGAATACCTTGGAGCATGGTAATAGACCATGATCCAGCGGTCACCGTAGGTTCGTGGCGGAATGGCTTCCTGGTTCAACGTCAAACGTATAGTGGAATAATAATGATTCTTTGCGCTATCTGGTGACAAGACAGTGACCGCCGATACACCAACCTGCTTCCAGTTGGCAGAAAAGTTCGGATGACGATTCTGCGAGAAATTCTCTGTGGAACTAAACGGTCTAGAAGTGTTAAATGGGTCTGTGGACGATGACACCTTTTGAGTCTGTGGAAAATCAGAGTTCCAATCACTCAATTCCTTTTCTGGCGGGAAATATGAATCTTCCTCTTTATCATAATCATTTGGATCATTTGCCTGCACATAAACATAGAAATTCGAATTCAGATTGTTAGCGGCACAGAGTTTGGCATTTTTAGATGAATCTTGGATGGTGACGTGATATGGATTCTTGAAATTCAGGTCAATGGCATCGACGCGGCCATCACCATCCAAATCACGATAATAGACTCCATAGACATCTCTCTCATAGCCAATATATGGATCATCGGATTCATCAAAAGTAAACGTGTATGTTTTCTCTGTCAGTTTCTCGGAATCCTCGCTTAAGGAGTTTTTCAGCCAAGAGCCTGCTTCTGTGGTTGAAGGATATTTTGTATAAAGGCGATTGTTTGAGCCCGAACAAGTTGCATCTACGGCCGTCTTGGCACAGACGGTGTATGTATCCCCTGTCTTTTCATAAAGCAGAATTTGGTTGTTCGATGTCACGTAGGAGAAAGACAGATGGCCAGGCCATGGGACATAGACTTCCGTAGAGCCTGATTTTCTGAAGTATTTTCCCTGACGAGACACGATAACGTACTCGCTTGGTTCTGATGTCGTATTATCTGATGAATCCAAATAATCGTAAGGAGTGCTGTTGTTCACTTTATAGAAAACATATCCATTGGCATCTACAACCTTATGGGCAATAGAGTCATACTGCTTGTCAAGGATAATCTGCTGATAGGCCTGATTACCCGACTTCATGAACATTTCAGGTGGTAGCGTAGCCTCTTTCTTCCCGAGCGTGTATTTGCTATGGAAAGGCACCGTCACAGTCTCGGTTTCACAGGCATTGCCATAAAGGTCAAAAATCCCATTGAGTGTGATTGTCAATGAAACAGGAAGCCAACGTTCAATGACATTGCCATTGTCATCTTCAAGGCTAAGTCCATCAACGGCATTCAGATAGGCACTGCTTTCCTTGATACGCACAAGATCAATTTCACAATAGTTGGCACCCTTTACATAATAGACAGCCCATGTTGATGAATCGTCAGACTCCTGTCGTAAGTTATCCAAATGCAATGTCTTTGTCTTAATCTGCGTTGGATCGCCATCCAACTCGTATGTGACCAAAAGGCTGAAATTGTCTGTTGTGAGAATCTGATTGTCCTTGAGAGGTGCCCCCCCTGCTCCCTGGTAGTTGTCCAGAATGCCTGAACTATTGCCATAGATTCGCTTGTTAAAGACCAACTGGACCGCTTTGTTGTCATATCGCATGATGGCAGAGATGACGCGCGGGACATTGCTGTCGTACAATTGAAGTTCGCCTGTCGAATTGCCTGTGGACGCGTAATTGCCAAGAACGTCCTTTACTCCATCCTGTTCGGGGCGGATTTCAATGGTCTCGACGCCTGCGGGTGTCTTGATGGCCTTCGCATCGGCACTGTTCATGACCTCCAGTTCTGTAGTTTCAGGATTGGCGTTGAAGACGGCGTTCCGCTCCAGGTCAGGCGTGTATTCCAGCCACACACGCATTTCCGTCGTGGCGAATCCCAGACGCATGGAGGGGATGTCATCCTGCGTCGGGCGCTTTGTGACTTTCTTCGATGTAATGGCGTACACCGTGACATTCGTCAGCGTGCCGCCATTGTCATGAAGCGTGACGAGCAGGTCGTTTTCATTGAGGCCTCGGTTCGGCGAGGTGAAGGGCGAATCCGCAAGGACGACGTTCTGCGCGTCCGCGCCTGTATCGAACGGGAAGACGCCATCGTTGTCCAGGTCATTCCAGAGGAATGTGCTCGGGCCCATGATGCCCGTGTTGCTGTAGTCCAGGAAATAGACGGTATTTGGCAAGGACGAGGCAGTTGCGGAATGCGTGCCCTTTTCGACAATCATCGTGTCCGTCGCGGCATCGTAGTTGTGGACGGTTGGCGTCTTGTAATCGACATAGAATGACGTGGAGTTGAACCACTCGGACAGTTTGTCAAAGAGGTTCTGCGTCAGTTCGTCCGAGTTATCCCCCGAGACGTCCCCAAGGTTGGATGTTAGGCCATCTGGATTAAAGCACTGGACTTTGACGGCTGATGCGTTGAGATATTTGATGGTCACGCCCGAAGGGGCTGGCGTGCCATAATAGACTTTTTTCGAGATGACTTGGCGGTCATAGTCCTTGTCAGGATTGAATGTGGTCCCCCAGTCCGCTGGCTCGCCCAAGAATCCCATGGACGCTGCATAATACAAAGCCTCCGTCAGATTCGGCGGAATCTTCAGGAAAATGAACTCGCCCGCGTCGTACCTGTCGTTGTTGTTGGCATCATAGTAGGCATAGCGTCCGAATTCAAAGTTGGAGACAGTATGACCCGAATAATGGAGGGTCGCTTTGTTGTTGTTCAGGGCTTCGGTATAGGCTGTACCGACGGCGGGATGCTCCGTGCCGCGGATGCGGTCGTCGCTGCCGTCATACGTTCCATTGCCGACGGTTGTCTTGTCTGGACCGCACATCCAGATGGCGTAGTTCGTGCCCGTGTTAATGCCGCCATTGTAGGCATAGACGGCACCGTCGTTGGCGCGCGTGCCAGGCAGCGTGGTGTCCGCCTTCTCATTGCGCATGACGGGTTCGTTCCAGGTGATGTCAACATACTTGTTGTCCGTGCTCAGTTCCGACTTGATGATGGCGGGGCCGATGGTATCGACATGATATACGTCGCCATTCAGGAACGGCGTGCCTCCAGCCACGGGGAG
>JAGCTA010000248.1 GCA_017963875.1 Victivallales bacterium
CCCAGATCGCAAGGGCCATCCGCGAGACGGACTACGAGGAGATGACAAGCCGCCAGTGCTGGATAGACCGGCACCGTGTGTTCGGGAAGACGATGGACTACAAGTACAGCGTGACTGTCAACGGCGAGAAAAGGGATGTGTCGTCCCTGCGGATGTGTCTGTTCTTCGACCCCGAACAGCAGGGCGAGGTGCGAAAGGAAGTGTACGCCAGGGCGACCGAGATGGAGCGCCAGCTCCAGAACATGAAGGACGACAGGGACAAGGTGGACGCCGAGACGGTTGAAAGGTATTCAAGGTATTTTGACATCCGCCTGACCCGCCAGGGGAGAATCAGGTGCTTCTCCATGAACGAGCGGAACATGAAAAAGGACATCGCCAGGACCGGCTATTTTGCAATCCTCGCAAATGCCATGTCACCGTCCAGGCACGACCTTTCCGAGATACTCGACATATACGGCATGCGCGACGAACAGGAAAAAAGCTTCATGTTCATCAAATCCGAGCAGGAGGGACGGCGTCTTCGCACATCAAGGGAGGATACCACGGACGGAAGGCTGTTCATTCAGTTCGTGGCGCTGGTCCTGAACTGCGCGATATACAGGCAGTTCCTTGCGAGCGATACGCTTCGGGAACTGTTCCCCACCAGGCAGCACATGCTTGAGGAACTCCGCTCGATAAGGATGATCCAGCATCCGAAGAAGGCGAGGATGATTACGGAAATCGTCGGTCGCCAGGTCGATGTGTTCAAGGAATTCAAGATGCCTGTTCCTGTAAAGCTGCTGCCAAAGGACAGAAGGCAGGAGTATGCCCAGGCTCTTGCCCAAAACGGTTAGTGCTACAAAATCTTGCAAAACTCACGTGGTATGGGAGAGTTTGCAATGTGGCGTTGGAGCCGATAGCATTTTGACTTCTTTTTACTATATTCGGGAATTGGAAGATTCTGTCTTGTTTACACGGAACCCACTGAAAGGGTTACATATTCATTGTGTTTTTCTGATTCGGAGGACTTCTGTACGCTCCATCACCCTCCTCTTGCAGGAGTAATTAATCCAACTTGTAGATTCTCACATTGTCGATCCACAGCGGCTCGTCCGATTCGAAGAAATCCGCACCGAAATACATGTAGATACTATCAGCCTTCATTCCATTCCGTTCTCCTGAAACGTGGACAATATTACTGATGGTCTGCCAGCCCTTTGTGAGCCTGATGTTTTTGAAGGCATGGTACTGCGTATTGAATCTACCATTGCCTGAGCGCGGGTTGGTGAGGAACTCCGCTCGTCCTTCTCCACCAGTGATTTCTGAAAAGACATCGACCATGATCATGTAGAATTTACCATATTCCGCCTGACATGTGAAGGAAACCGCTCCGTTGACGACCTTATAAGCTTTTTCACCATCGGAAACATGGGTGGAATCCAACTCGCCCGTCTCTTTGACTCGCCACGAAAAATCCATCGGATTTTCAAAGGAGCCATTGGCAAGTTGATTTGTGTATTTGACCCCAGACAAGATTTCCAGAATGGCTTTCAGGCGAAAAGGCAGATTACTGCCTTTCAGAATCTCCTTCAATGTCGTTATGACCTGTTCATCATGGAGATGGGCGGATAATCCGCTGAAGTTGCAGATACCTGCGGAAATGATATCATTCCATTTCTGACTGACAAAGGGATCGTTTTTCAATTCCTCCTGGGCTTTGATTGCAACGGGAATGGAATTGAGCAGTTTTATTGCGTCCTCAGCCGACGCTATCGTTCCATCGGGTTGTCGGTAAGCCGCGTAGATGCATTCAAGACTTTTCCTGCTCAGCCCCCATAGACGACTGAACAGTTGGGCACGGCGTTTCTGAAGCGGCGTTTCCGCATAGGCGACAACCTTTTCCATCAAAGAATCGAACATGGCGATATCTTTTTCAGTGATTGGATAGGTGTATGTGCCGCTTTCATTCAAGGGCATGTATGTACCTGTGCATGATAGCCCCCATGCCGTTTGTCCGATTTCAGGACGTAGCCAGTAACGTTCCCATTCTTGATAGTACTCCATAAGAAAAGGCGCGGCCTTTTTACCCACGGCTCTTTCGCACCATTCCCTGAAATGAGCATCCAAATCTGCATCGATGTTCCAGTAGAGTCTAGAAATCAGGTAGAGTGTCGGGCCAGACATGGGAATGTCGTTATCAGCCTCAAGATAAACACCCCGCACGTTGTAGTTCCAGGCCATTTTGAACATGTCTGCATAACTTTTTATATGCACACGGGGAAGCATATAGACATATCTGGTAAGACCGATGTTATCAAGATAGTCATACAAAAAGAGTTTGTCGGCTTTTTCACTCCACATTTTCAGTGTTTTTTCAATCTTTTCCCTTTCGGAAGGCACCCGTGACCCGATGAGAATTTCACGGCAAATCTGTGGAAGAACGTTGGAGGGCAGTTTGAAACTGGGAGGATTGAAGACTTCCCTGTACGCATAAGCCACAATATATATTTCAGGATGCGTTTTTTTCAGTTCCATCGCCACGTTATTGATCCACGTCCAGTAGAGTTCGGAGTAATCTGGATGCCCCAGCGTGTTCCTTTTGCCATTGACTGCCTTGAGACAGTCGGTGCATTGGCAGCATCCGCCATTATCATTGACGCTCAACTCCACCTGATACCTCTTTCCGTGAATCGGATGAACAGGATTCTTGTTGAGACTTTCGCGGATGTTATCCACTGCGATCGTCACGGATGCGGGAGTGCTCCAGCAGGGCTGCCAGCCGTGCCGATAAGGGAGAAGTGGATTTTTCAGCGTCTTGTCCCACGTTGGCAGGACGAGTTTCTTCCCCCCGTGAATCGGCAGTATCTCCTGCGGCCAACTATTGTTCGGACCGTATTTGCTGATGGGGAAAGCGAAAAGAGTACTGCCGTGGCCGCCATAGAACCCCAGATTGCGAGTGTACCAGTTGTAATTCTGATACATCCGCCGATAGAAATTAACCGACGGGGACTTGGTCACTTTGACCATGGGAATCGACACATTCTCAATATGAGGACAGTCAGTTTCAAGATCGGCCTCATAACCAGGAATCCGTTGTTTTTCTCCAAGAGGGAACTGCATGAGAAACCTGACATTGAAATATGTTTCCAACAGATAGACAATCCCGCTCTTCACGCTGTTACGTGTGCCAGATATACGCATGGTCTGGTCATCGGGAAATTCGATGGTGAAGGAATCGTCCTCGAAACGCTGTTCCCTAAAATTGAGTTCAATAGCGTTTTTTCCAGGAATGTTCTCTTTGTGGATTTCAAGCGGATTTCCAGTGCAGAGTCCCGCGAATCGCGCCAAGTCCCCCGCCCAAATCGGAGCGAAGCGGTGTTCTGGCTGCAACATGACGATTACCGCCTGCGGCTTGCCGTCCTTGTATATCTGAAAATTGTTCCCGCCGCACAAAAGCGAAAAGCAGACCGTCAAAAGCAAGAGTGTTTTCTTCATCACGCCTCCTTGTTTTCATGGACACTGTTTCGAAACATGATTCGGTCGTACCTGGCTTGGACGTCAGAAGCAAAACGCCTTACCGTAACATTGAAAAGTTCCTTGGCGAATTCTGGAGTGAAATTGCGGTATTCCGACAGCGTGGGCCGCAGGCATCCTTCAAAGTGCTCTTCCATCAAGGCCCCGTAATGCTGGGGATATTTCTCAGCGTCCAGATATTCAGGGTGGAAATACTCAGGATTGATGGCATAATTGACGGCGGTCTCCCATAGCCCGCCGTGATTGATCCGTTTTATGCCGTGTTCCTCGTAGAATCTGTCAATAATATCCCGATTGTAGTCCAGGGAGCCAACGGCCATGACCTCCATGCCATGTATGGTGCCCCCCAGTTCCGTTGTCAGTTCCTGAATCATGGCACCAGCGGGACCATGGGAACCGAAAAAGACGCACAGTTTGAAATCAAGTTCCTCCGCAAAGGTTTCCAGCAATTCGAGATAAAGCGCACGACACACTTCCCTGCTGCTGATTATTGTCGGATAGATATGAGGCTGGGAAAGATATTCCCCAAAAGGAATATCCTTCAGTTGCCGATGCTGCCGCAGTTCGTCCGCCGAAGCGAAGGGGGTCTTCCCTCCTGGAGCAAAGGGAATCATGGGAAAAACGATTCCGCCTGTTATCTCCGCCGCAGCAAGACACCATTCATATCCTTTGAAAGGATCTATGCCCAACACATTACACTCCTCATGATACTCCATCGGGCCTGCCGCCACATAGATGATGGAGGCGCGGCTCTTCTCGGCATCAAATTCAATGGGAGTAAGTTCTTCGTACTTATGCCTATTTCTCTTCATTATTCAGCATCCTTTTCTTCCAATTGGTAACGCCGCCATTTACCTGCCCACGTTTTCCGACTTGGGACATTGCCCAAAACTATAAACGCTTATTCTGGCCATTTCAGGGCGAGGATACCGTTGTTATATTCTGTCAATCAGAAACTTCCAGGCGGGCACTACTCTTATGCCATTTTCCAGTTCACACTCCGTATCCCATGTCACGATAGTTGTTTCGACTGCACCGATATATTGTGCGGCAGACTTCAACGCGCGCAACTCACGTTCAAGCGTTGCGGGCTCGTTCAATTCATAACTCACCTGATAAAGGTGATATTCACGGTCGAATTTGTGGTACGCAATGAAATCGACTTCAAAGCCATCGCGAGTAACAAGGTATTCTATCTCAAAGTTCTTCCGTCTAAGATGAAGGAATACAAGGTTTTCAAGCAAATGCCCCCTGTCTGCCGCACGCTTTGAGTTCAAAGCCCGAATCAAACCGATGTCCACCAAATAAATTTTTGGGGGATTGACCTGCCTCTGGGCCATTGAATCCGAGTGATAGGGCACAGAATAGAACATATAGGCTTTGCAGAAGCAAGTGATATAGTCTCTAATTGACTCGCGGTCAACTTTATAATTGTTGCTCTTGAGTTCATTATAGAGGGCATTAGCGGACATCTTGCCGCATGGGTTATGGAATGCCTTGAGCATGATATACTTCAAGGCACTCACATTCGTTATACCATAACGTTCGACAACATCCCTAAAAAGGACCTCATTTGCATAGCCTTGCAATTTAGCAGCCCAGACTTCCGCCGAACAATTCTGGACTTCAGGGAAGCCGCCAATCTGAAAATAGCGGTCAAGAGCATTCTTGATCAAATGGCTGGCTTTGCTTCCAAGCAAGGGCGGAATACTGTCCATTATAGAATGGAAGCGCATGAACTCCGCCAAAGATAGAGGAAACATCTCTGTTTCAACAGAACGCCCTCGCATCACCGTTGATATCTCCTTGGAAAGCAATTTCGATGATGAGCCAGTCAGAAAAACTTGTATTTTTCCAGAATCGATGATGCGTCTGACAAACACCTCCCATTTGTCAACATCTTGAATTTCATCTAGGAAAAAAAAGCACAGATGCTGATGATTCTCTGGGTGGGCTTCATAAAAAATCTCAGGAACAAGGCTCAAATCCTGCAAGGTCATTCCGTCAAGACGGTCATCGTCAAGATTCAAGTAAAGAATTCTCTCCAAAGGAGTTCCATTGGATATCAGTTCATTGATTATCTGATAAACTCTGTAGGTCTTGCCCGTACGACGCATTCCAACCAATATGGATGCGTTACGTTCCATCTCATTTATGATGCCGTCACGTCTGCTCATTTCAGGCAGAACATTATCGTAAAAGTCCATTATCAACTCGGTAAGTATTTCTCTCATTTACTTTGTCTCCAACATAATTGTTTTAGACGGCCACCTCCTAGAATAGCATCATTTGATGAATTGGCAAATAAATTTGCGGAAAAAATCCGCAGATATTTAAATAAATCTGCGGATTTTTTCCGTAAAACACAACAAAAAAACGCTCTATTCTCCATGAGGGTAGGTTCGACCTCCGAGGTCGTAATCGTTTTGTGGCATCTTTCCCCCAAGAGGAGAAGTAACAGCAACATTTTCTGTTTTTTCAGGGCTTGATTGGTGAGGG
>JAGCTA010000249.1 GCA_017963875.1 Victivallales bacterium
AAATATATCACAAAATATGCAATGAGACTTGCGACGACGAAGAGCAAGTTCTGCCCAAGCATTTTCGAGTACGCTTCTTGCATCGCAGAATCCTCCGCAGGGAGATGCTCCGTGAAAAGAATGAGAGCAGACGCGAAGAATTGGGAGGCAAAACCATATATGACGCTCTTGGACGCCTCTGCACGTCCCCAGATCTCCCCAATAACATCGGTCAACAGGAACGTGCACGCATAGCAGACGGCCGCTCCAGGCAGAACCAGATTCGTCCCGAACATCGTGATTCCTGTGTGGAACAATTTAGTCGTTACGACATTGGAAACAACCAATGCCGTCGTGAAGAGCGTATTCAGCAGGATAAGGTTCTCATTGGTCTTTCGCATGGGAATTCTCCTGATGAGGGTGGTGCAGAGCGGGGTCTAGGACGCCGTTTGCGGCGAATGCCGCGGCTCTGTCACGGCAGGTGGCGCATTCACCGCACGGCGCAATGCCCCCCATATAGCAACTCCATGTCAGATGGTAGGGAGCCTTTAGTTTGAGCCCGCAGGCGACGACCGCCGCCTTGTTGAGATTCGCGAAGGGGGATGCCAGGTGAACTCGGTCATATGTCCCGATGGCAATCGCCTGGCCAATATGTTCCAGAAAGGGGACGCTGCAATCCGCGTATGCGTTTCCTGTGGCATCATCCTTGTGTGCGCCAATATAGAGGTCACAAGTATCCTTTTCATAAAGGCTTTGTGCGAGGCTGGCGGCGGTGGATAGCATCAGACCGTTGCGAAAGGGGACGTATGTACCAATGACATCTCCATTCTCGGCAATCTGGTCTTTGTACGATGACAGGATGACGTCCTTTGTCGAACCCGCCAACAGCGCGCAATTGGAGAATTGCATGATTTTCGATAGGTCGAATTCATACTGTCGGATACCGTAGTATTTTGCGACATCGTGTGCGGCACGAAGTTCCACTTTGTGCTTCTGACCGTAGAATATCGTAATCGAAGCGACGTTTTTTCTGCCAAGTTCGGCAACTGCCATTGCCAGGCAGGTTGTGGAATCAATTCCGCCGCTGGATAGGACGAGCGCTTTTTTGCCCATTGCACTACCTCCACTGGCGTCGGTCAATGGCTGCGAAAAGGCGTGTCTTCGCATAGCCCTCATAGCCGCAACCTGGCTTTGCATAATTGGCAAATGGGTAGATTGAGATGCCCCCACGCGGTGTGAATTCTCCGAGCACTTCCAAGTAGCGTGGTTCAAGCAGTGCCGTCAAGTCTTTACGGATAATGTTGACGCAGTCCTCGTGGAAATCTCCGTGGTTTCGGAAACTGAACAAATACAGTTTCAATGATTTGGACTCGACAAGATATTTGTCTGGAATGTATGATATGTGGATTTCGGCAAAATCTGGCTGCCCAGTCTTCGGGCAAAGGGAGGTGAATTCAGGGCAGTTGAGCATCACGAGATAGTCGTCATCGGGATGTTTGTTCTCGAAACGTTCCAGCAGCCCTGGATCATAGTCATAGACATACTTTGTCGATTGGCTTCCAAGTTGGACAATTTTAGCCAACTCTTCGTTACTTCTGCTCATGATGCTTTTTCCTAGTTTTGTTTATACAGGCGGATTTTTCCGCCAAGACAGGATGGATTTCGAACTGTCTGACAATTATAATATAATACATGTCATCGGATTTTCTCTGTGTCAGTAATTGTATGCAAGTAGAGCAGGCTTGGGAAAATCAAATGGATATAGTTGTCATGGTTGACTCAGTCAAGCCCTCTAAGTCACTTGTAAAAGTGAAAAGGAACTATAGATGAACACAAGATTTTTGATGCGTTGGAATGTCGCATTGTTGATGATTTTGCTTTCCCTGGCGGTACAGGGTGCCGAACGGCTGCTATGGAATAACGGAAACGCCTTTGGAGCATGGAAAGCAGCGTATAGCATTGACGTGAAACGGGTGGATGATGTCCTGAAACTGAAAATGACTGGGCATGACCCGAGGATGGTTGTCGGAAATTTGGCCATCAATCCAAAGGACTACAAGGCATTTGAGTTCAGGTACAGGGTCGTCTCAGGTGTCTCCAAACAGAACTCTGGAGACTTTTTCTTCCTGCCGAAGGAATCTGAAAACTTTACGGCGAAGAATAATGCTAAAATCACTGGACTTGAGATTGACGGAGAATGGCATATCAAGACCGTCAGCCTGGGGAAAAACGAGGCATGGAACAATAGCACCATCGTCAAGGCGTTGAGATACGATCCAGTCATTACGGCACCTGGCGAAATTGAACTGGATTATTTGGCACTAATCCCCTACATTGAGACAACCAGCGGCCCGCTGGAAGACGAAGAGGATGGACGTTTCATCGCATTTGAGGGAGACTACAAGGTCTCAACGGAAAACCCTTTCAGCGGTCAACGTTGCATGGAACAGGGCGAACGGGCCGATGGAGAGGACCTTGCTCGCTCTGTCAAGGCTTTCCCCGCGAAGCCAGGAACGCTTTATCAGATTGCAGTTCAGGCGCGGAATACTGTCGGTTCAGGTGATGTCATCTTCGGCATCGGTCAAAGCCGAACGGCATCAGCGCCAAAAATCACAAGAAGCAGTGACTGGAAATGGAATAAACTCACCTGCAATGCGTCACAATGGAGAGTTGCAACCGTGCGGGTACGGACGTCCAAAGACACGAATGGCATTGTCGTTTTCTTCAAGACGACGAGTCATGGCGTCGGGCGTGCTTGGTGGGACAAATTGACTATCATGGAACTCGCTGAGGAGATGCCTCCCTTTTCAGTCGAGCCGTTTGCGGGTGAGGTCAGTTTCATCGGCCTGCCTCTTCTTCATGCAGAGCACACATATCTCAAAGGGATCATACAATCCAACTCCAAATGGATTTCAGAACAAATTGACAGGCAGTTTCTTACAGCCCATTGCAATGAAACAGGCTTGGGCTATAAATTCAAGATGCAGTTGACAGGTGGCAAAGGGATTGTTGCAGAAGAGGAACAGGAAACCGCGAGGGAAAATCGCTTCCAAGTCCCGATTGACTCTTTGCCTGTGGGGCAGTATGTGCTCGGCCTTTCACTTGTCGCACCTGATGGCACGATAAAGCATCAGATTGAGCAGATGATATATCGCTTCGAGCCATTCAATGAGAAGGCTCTGCCGCCGATTGAAACGGTCAAGGTCACTAAGGACAGAATTCTTGTCAACGGCTCCACTTTCCGTCAAGTATCATTGAGTGCTTTCCCCATTGTCCACAGGGAGACATTCCTTAACGAAATCAAGGGAATCGATGAATATACGCAGAATGCCAAGAGGATATTCGGGTTGAATCTTGTCGGTATCCGCCTCTATCTTCCAGACAGGCCAAGGCCAGCCGCACTCGGTGAAAAATACCTTTCCAGTGCGATTGATTTCTATGCCAATGCCTACTTGCGCGATTTGGACTGGTGTCAGGCACATCATGTCTATGGGGTGGCATCGCTCCACCTTGGTGAAACGCTTAGGCCATACGGAAAGCCTGAACCAGAACTGATCAAAGGTGTCGCCTCGCGCATCAACCGACATCCCGCGTTGCTTTTCTGGAACTACGATGAGCCAGAATGTCATAAGTTGACTCCAGAAGAGGTGGCCGACATGGTCAAGGCAGCCAAGGACGGCGATCCATACCATCCAGTGGTTGTCAATCTCTGCCAACCGTGGAATTTCCACAAATTCATCGGCTTGTCGGATATCGCGTCCTACGACTACTATCCGTTCCCGAATTCCAGCCTGGCGGAAAGACGGACTTTTACTGAGACAATGCGCTCAGTCGCTGGAGACAAACTGCTCATGAACTACCAGCAGGCATATCAAAATCCCGTCATTGACGAGATACCGCCGCTTGATTTCTTCAAAGCCTCTTTCGCCATGGATACCATCGATGACAGTCGTGACTTAATTTTCTTCAGTTGGGGCGTGCCCGATGAACATTGCATGCTCACGGACATTCCAATGCAATGGCATGCCGCCATCGTGACGCATATTGCGGCCAAACTCACGCCATTTGTCGATGAGGCCGTTAGAGAAACGCTTCCTATCGAGTCCCAAGGAGATGTTATTTCATCCTGCTGGAAAAAAGGCACAGAACAATGTCTGGTCATTGCAAATATCAACGGCGAGAAAAAAGCCACAGTAAAACTTCCCAAGGCTGCTGCTATCACCAATTTCATTGATGAGACATGGTGCTATCAGCCCGAGTCAACCCTGTCACTCAAGCCGCTGGAGACTCTTTTCCTTATGATGAAAAAAGACAGAGATTGAAAAAGCGTTGTTTTTTCTCTCTACTGAATCCGTGAAGAACCACCTATCGGTCGATTTCGTTGTCAAGTCTTTCGCCTTCGCCAAAGGCTATGGCGAGACAAGCACGTATGTCGTATACGTGCCCTAAACTTTCCTAGAAATCGCCTCGCCATTCGGCACTTCACGAATTCAGGTCTCTTTTAGAGGAATCCCATTCCTCCCATGGGGATGGTGCCTTGAGAAGGAAGTCCGTCCGCGTCTAAGGATTTTCCAATGAACGGGATGCTTTCGGGGGAAAGGTTCAAGATGATGTGTTTTTTGTTTTCTGTCTTCTTTATGGGACCAGTTACTAGGAAGGTGATTATCTCTGTGTCGCTTTCGACTTTAACGGATTCGAGGAATCCCATTCGGTAGCGAATGGTCCAGTGTCCCTGTCTGAAGGTCTCCAGATGGTCATGATAGAAAGAAATATGCCGTTTGATGATATCGGCATGTTTGGACGATAGTCTTTCCAAATCAACAGAAATCATCGGAACTCCCATAAGTGCTGCCATCATGTGCCGTGACACGTTCACGCTGGATTCCTCTGGATGGAACCAGACGGGGTCGGAATGGACTGGGACATGGTCGCCAAGGGCGGCGCGTACTAGGGCGCAGCGGTGGAGATTGGCCATGAAATCAAATGGAACGTCATTGGCTCGGAAGTTCGTGGCCAGGTCGAGCATGACGGGAGTCGTGTAGAACTGGCGGAATTCAACGAGGGCATCTGGACGGACGGCACGGATGCTTTCCACCAGTTGCCTTACGTATGCGTAGGCGGCACGGCCATGCGGTGCGTCGATATTCGGTCTGGCAAAATCAATGAAGTCGATTTTGACGCCATCGAAACCATATTTCTTGAAAGTTTCCAGGAATCTGGAGCATGTATAATTCATCATTTCCGTATCGGCAGGGTCGTAGGCTGAACTTCCGTCATCGCTTTCAAAGAGGATGGAGCCTCGTTGTTTGAGTTTCTGGAACATTTCATGTCTCTTTCCGATGAGATACGGGGAAAACCAGATGATGTAGTTCATGCCAGATGCCTGGACGCGTTGGACATGCGACAGGAAGTCGGGAAGTTTCTTTTCTGATAGTTTCCATGAACCGATTTCCGAGAACCATTCGGGGCAGGTGGCTGGTGTCAGCCGTTTGGATGTATCGTAACTCCAGCCGTCATCAAGTATAAAGGAACCGAATCCAAATTCTTTGGCCAACGCGGCGTTCTTGTCAAGGAAATCGATGGTATAGGCCGCGTGTGCCGCGTACCATGTGCAATAGACGGGTGCCCAGGCTGCATCGGGAAATGCGGGATTGGTGAGCACGACATAGTGACGAAATGCCGTGATGACATTGGGGAAGGGAAGGCTGTCGAAGCAGGCGAGGAACTCGAAAGGCTCTGTTTCCTCCGTGACGGCGATTGTCCAGTTCATCTCATAGATGCATCCAGCTTGGCTCATGGCGGCGGAGAAGCACGCATCGTCTTTAAGGCAGGTGAGGGCGAATGCGCCTCGGCAGGTGCTGTCGAGGCTAGTCCAGACAAAGAATGGCATGTATCTGTTCGCTCCGCTAGTGAATTCGTAGGTCCAGGGCAGCCTCATTTCGGGGTAGTAGCGGTCGGGAGCCCAAAAACCATGGATGTCCCGCAGGGGAATGGAAAAACTGAGCGTGATTTTTCCACTGGAGGCATCGAGGAGTTCCTGTGTTATTTTTACGGATGAGAATCCTTCGCCTTTGGGCATTGAAAACTCGGCTAACAACTCTTTTTTTGATGATTGGACTTGGATGTTCATGGAGGAACGGGAGGATTGGTATGAAGGTTAAAACACGTTTTTCCCTCAGGAACTGAAGGCTTCTTGTAAAAATCATAGGCAGTGCTTTGCGAGGTAGGCATCTGCCTTTGCGTCGCGTGTACGGAAGGATTGATTGTCGAACTGTGCGGCGTATGACGGGTTGTTGGAGAGGAATGCGAGTTCGTTGACAATTCCGTCGTAGCATTTTGTGAAGTCCTTGAAGGAGAGTCCAGTTGCCGCGAAGAGTTTCGTTGTGTCAATTTTGCGGTCAAAAAGTCTGTCATAGAGGAGTGCGCAGCGAACGCCGTAGGAATTGTCGGTCCCGTTTTCGAGATAGTCCTCGGTGGGAACCCAGGCGAAAGTGGCACCAAGCAGATCTGCGTACATTTCGGCGACTTGATCCCATGTGTTCTGCTCGCCCGTGCCTAGGGTGAACGCCTCTCCAATGGCTTTCTCATTGCCTACAAGCGCGGCGATCATCTTACCGATATTTCCAGCCCAGCCAACACCACTGGTTAGGTATCGAGCCTTTTCAGGTAGGAGAATCGGCTTGCCCGCTTTGGAACGGTTCAGAAGTTCTGGCGCGCCAGTGGTTACCAAATCCAGACGGAAATGCGAGAAGGAAATCAACGGGCGGATAATTGTCCAGTTTTTTTTGCCAGATGCACGCAAGAAGTTTTCATTATGCGATTTTGGAATGGCATACTTCTCATTTTCAAGAAAATACTGGTCCTTGACGACATTCAGCAGTTGAGGGGAGGTTTCCTTGATGGGATGCTCTTCATCAGCATAGACGCGGTAGGAGGAGAGGAAAATCAACTGGTCGGTGTTATCGAGCAGCATCTTACCGCGCGGCTTGTAGTTTTCTGGATTGTTGTAATGGATGAAATCGACAATCGTGTCATAGCGGTTTGACTTGAAGAGTTCATTGAGTAGTTCATCAGTGACAGACTGCTTGATCCATGTCAGATTACGGTTCAAAGACACGCATTCATTCAATGCAATTACATCCACGGCATAGCCGCGCTTAAGCAGTTCCTGCGAGGCGTAGCCGCCAAGCGTTCCGCCGCCAGCAATCAATAATACTCTTTTCTTCATTTTGACTCCTTTTTTAGTTTAGTGGGATGTGTTGTGTTGTCATATAGGAATGATTTATTCATCGCAAACTTAAATCAATCGGAAAGTACGGATTTCAAAGGGCTTGAAATCCAGTTCAACCGTCTGGTCGTCCAATGGCAGAAGGGTACTGTCATGCCATTCAACGAGATCAGTTTCAGTAATTCCCTTAATGGTACGGGCAAGATGAATTACCGCCTTGCCACGCCGCCCTTGGTTTTCAACTAGCCGAATAATTGTCGAATCATCCTTTTCTGCCTTTTTGACAACTTCAAAAGAGACATTCTCAGATACGACTTGACATGGCAATGGCAGTTTACCATCGCCACACAGACCATCGAATATAAGAGGCTGCCTGTTGAGCGCAGTTGCGATGGCGCGGACTTCACCGCAATGTGACAGGTCGCGTTCATGCGGAAGAAGAGCGTAGGTGAACTCGTGTTTGCCCATGTCGGCATGGTAGTCAGGATATTTGGGTGAACGCAATAGGTTTACATCAATTACGTTCTTGTAGATTTTTCCGCCATATTTGCAGTCATTGAGCAAGGCGACGCCGTAGTCCGCATCTGACAAGTCGATGAATCGTTGGAAAGCAACCTCATGAAGAGCGGATTCCCATGAGGTGTTCTCGTATGTCGGCCGCATGATTGTCGCATATGGAATCTCGTATGCGGCGTATCTAGAGGAGATGTCGAGAGGGAATTCGACGCGAAGCATTCGATGAGTTTCATACCATTCGACGTGGTTTTCAAAGACGAGCAGTTTGCTGTCATGCGCAAGCATGATTTTCTGTTGGATGCTGGATTTTTCGCCAATGGTATATTCGAAGCGTAGAAAACTACGGACTGGGCCAGTGAAACGTCTGGAATGCCCAAGGCAATGTGCCTCATGCCGTGGTCCCTGTTTGTAGATTGCATCCAGGTTCCAGGCATCGAAAGAGTTCGGGACATCCGAATAGAGCGAGAACCTGTTGCTGCATTGCCCTTGACTGATTAACTGACGTTGCACGGTTTTGTCAAAGGCGGAAATCAGCGTGCCGTCATTGGAGAATTCATAACGGACGAGCGGGTTCTCCAAGACGAGTGAATCATCTTCTGCGAGAGGCGGAAGAGTATCGCCTTTTCGCAATTCCATGTAGGCG
>JAGCTA010000250.1 GCA_017963875.1 Victivallales bacterium
AATGTCCCGCAGGAACTGGTCATCGAGGAACAGGATGTCAAGCACTCCATCTATGAAGTCCCGCAGGAACTTGCTGAAAGAGAAATGGATATCAAGGTTCTCAGGCTCCTGGGACTCACTGTCACACCCGCGCATCTTGACGACTGGAACGGGCTTCTTGAACGAGCGCTCCACCCGAAACGCAATTGCAGAATCGCATTGGTCGGAAAATACGCAGGCCTGAAAGACGCCTATAAAAGCATATTCGAGTCCCTTTCCCACGCAGGCATTGCCCTGTGGACAAACGTCGTCTGCGACATGGTGGAGGCAGAGGAACTCGAAAAGGACACGTCCATGCTTGAGAAATATGACGGAGTGATTGTTCCAGGAGGCTTTGGCGCACGGGGAGTCGAAGGCAAAATCGTCTCGCTGGAATATGCGCGCACGCATCATTTGCCATGCCTGGGCATCTGCCTCGGTATGCAGTGCATGGTCATTGAATATGCGCGGAATGTCCTTGGATACAAGGACGCCGATTCCATCGAGTTCAACGAGGGGACGGCCTACCCTGTCATTGACCTTATGGAAGAGCAGAAGAAGGTCATCGGCAAAGGCGGGACAATGCGCCTGGGTGCCTATCCATGCCGCCTAATGGATGGCAGCCGTGCCGCCGCGCTTTACGGAAATCTCGATATTTCAGAACGCCATCGTCATCGCTACGAGTTCAACAACACCTACCGAAAGGCTTTGGCCGAGGCGGGGCTGAGCATTTGCGGAACCAGTCCCGACGAAGTGCTTGTGGAAATGGTCGAACTTCCCGAACATCCTTTCTACATCGGATGCCAGTTCCATCCCGAATTCAAATCCAGACCGTTCATGCCCCATCCCCTTTTCACGGGGCTGGTTCAAGCGGCGTTGATTCATCAGGAGAATTGATATGCCCAAAAGGACAGACATTCATAAAATCATGCTTCTAGGTGCAGGCCCCGTCATTATCGGACAAGGCTGCGAATTCGACTATTCAGGCGTCCAAGCCTGCAAGGTGCTCAAGCGTGAAGGCTACGAACTGGTGCTGCTCAACAGCAACCCCGCGACCGTCATGACTGACCCCGAATTCGCCGACCGAACATATCTGGAACCCATGACGCCAGAATATCTCCATGAAATCATCCGCCGCGAACGCCCTGACGCGCTACTACCCACGTTGGGCGGGCAGACGGCGCTCAACCTTGCCATGGAGGCATGGCGCAGCGGCGTGCTGAAAAGATACCATGTGGAATTGATCGGCGCCAACGCCGACGCAATCAGCCGTGCCGAGGATCGAAAACTGTTCAAATCAACCATGGAAAGCATCGGCATCCAAAGCGCGAAATCAGATTCGGCTCACAGCCTCAAAGAAGCGCAGGTCATCGCCAAGGCAATTGGCAAATGGCCGCTCATCGTGCGCCCGGGATTCACATTGGGCGGGTCTGGAGGCGGCATCGCCCATGACGAGAAGGAATTCGCCACCATCGTCGAACGTGGCCTTGAGGCGAGCCTCAACCACGAGGTGCTTGTCGAGGAATCCCTTCTTGGCTGGAAAGAATATGAAATGGAAGTCATCTGCGACAGTCGCGGGACATCCGTCATTGTCTGCTCCATCGAAAACATGGATCCCATGGGCGTGCATACGGGAGATTCCATCACCGTGGCACCAGCCATGACACTCACTGACAGGGAATTTCAGGCGATGAGAGAGGATTCGCTCAATGTCATGCGGGCCATCGGCATCCAGACAGGTGGCTCCAATGTCCAGTGGGCGGTCAATCCCCAGAACGGCGAAAGGCTCATCATCGAAATGAACCCCCGCGTGTCTCGTTCGTCCGCCCTCGCTTCAAAAGCAACGGGCTTCCCAATTGCGAAAATCGCGGCGCTGCTTGCCGTGGGATATACTCTGGACGAACTGATGAACGACATCACTGGGAACACCCCCGCATGTTTTGAACCCGTGCTCGACTATGTCGTCGTCAAAATGCCCAGATTCACCTTTGAAAAATTCCCAACGGCGAACTCAACGCTCGGCACGCAGATGAAGGCGGTTGGCGAGGCGATGGCAATCGGCCGAAATTTCTCGCAGGCTTTCCAAAAGGCCATCCGCTCGCTTGAAACGGGTCACTGGGGCTTCGGTATTGAAGACAAGCAAACGGCTTTCGACTCCATGGACGACACGTCCATTGAACAAGAGTTGGCGCGGCCGAATGCCGAGCGCGTGTATGTGCTTCATGCCGCCTTGAAACGCGGCTGGCCCTTGGAGAAAATCTACGAATTGACTGGCATCGACCTGTTCTACTTGCGAAAACTGAAGGAACTTGTCGATTTCGAATCATCGCTGGACTCTTCCAAGGACTCCATGAAACGCGCCAAGGAACTGGGCTATTCAGACAGGCAACTTGCGTTCTCCCTTGGCTCAACTGAACTGGAAATCCGCCAAAAGCGAAAGGAATCAGGCATTGTTCCAGTCTATGGCACAGTCGATACTTGCGCAGGCGAATTCGCCGCCACAACCCCATATTATTATTCAACCTATTCCGAATATGACGAGCCCGTCCGCAAAACGACACGAAAGGGAAAAATCATGATTTTGGGCGGCGGTCCGAACAGAATCGGCCAAGGCATCGAATTCGACTGCTGCTGCGTCCACGCCGTCTTCGCACTGAAGAACGCAGGCTACGAAACCGTCATGGTCAATTCCAATCCAGAAACTGTCTCGACAGACTATGACACAGCGGACAGACTCTATTTCGAGCCTCTGACATTCGAAGACGTACTCAACGTCTATGAACGTGAACAATGCGACGGCGTCATCGTTCAATTGGGCGGACAGACGCCGCTGAACCTCGCCAGTGCGCTTGAACAGGCTGGTGTCCGAATCATTGGCACACCGCCTGTAGACATTGATATCGCAGATGACCGTGGCGCCTTCAAGGCGATCGCCTGCTCGGCTGGTATTCGGCAACCGTCAAGCGGCATGGCGGCAACCGTCGATGATGCCTGCCGCATAGCGAAGGAAATCGGCTATCCCGTCCTGGTCAGACCGTCATTCGTGCTTGGCGGGCGTGCCATGGCGATTGTCACAAAAGAGGACATGCTGCGGACGTATATGTCGGAGGCGGCACGCGTCTCAGAAGGCCACCCTGTCCTTATTGACAAATTCCTCAACGACGCTCAAGAACTGGACGTGGACTGCATTTCTGACGGCCATGACACAATCGTCGGAGCCATCATGGAGCATGTCGAGCAGGCAGGCATCCATTCAGGGGATTCCGCATGCTCAATTCCACCGAGGGATTTGCCTGAAAACGTTCTTTCTGAAATCCATGCCGTATCATGCCGCCTCGCGCACGAACTCCATGTCGTTGGGCTGATGAACATTCAGTTCGCCGTCCAGCATGGCAAACTGTATGTGATTGAAGTCAACCCGCGCGCATCCAGAACCGTTCCATTTGCAAGCAAGGCCACAGGCGTCCCGCTCGCAAAATTCGCGGCATTGTGCATGACTGGCGCGACTTTGAAGGAACTTGGACTGACAAAATCGCCTGAGATTCCTTATTCCGCCTTTAAAGAAGCCGTTTTCCCGTTCGTGAAATTTCCAGGCGTCGATATCACCCTATCCCCCGAGATGAAATCGACAGGCGAGGTCATGGGTATGGACACAGATGCAGCCAGTGCCTATTTGAAGTCACAGGATGCCGCTGGCAACCGCATTCCACGTTCAGGAGGCGTCTTCATTTCCATTCGTGACACTGACAAACTGGCTGCGCTTCCCTTCATCCGCCAGTTGGCTGCGCACGACTTCGAGTTTTACGCGACCGCTGGCACAGGCGAAATGCTCTATTCACACGGCATTGCATGCCACGGCGTCTTCAGACTCGCGGCGGGGCGTCCGAATCTCAAGGATTTGATTCTTGAAAAGAAAATCGGCTGGATTGTCAATATTCCTGACATCGGCGACGATGGCGCGAAAATGCGTTCGTTGGCCATTGAGTTCGGATTGCCGATTACAACTACCACGGCGGCATTGCAGATGGCGGCGGAGGGATTGTCTAATTCCGCCGTGGACGCGGGGCGCATGGACATCTGCTCGCTTCAGGAATACCATCGCATGGCTGAATGCCGAAACCTGCGCGAGGCATCCTGCTGAACTGTATTGGAAATACTCTTTTTTCAGATGAAAAATTTGTTTTAAGGGGTTATATTATATAACGTCTTATTTCCATGAAAGTCACTTATAGCACCGATGTCCAAGACGCTGAGTAAAGACCTCGTTGAGGTCGATTATTAGTCCCCTCAGGTTGAGCGAAACGAAACCTGGGGTAGCCCTGCCCAATGCCCCACAATGCCAACTAACGTTTCATCAGAAATAGCGGTACTTCGTGAAATCACTTCCGTTGTCCTCCGCGAAAGAAATGTACGTCATCTGCTGGATGAGGTCATTGATATCCTTGACCACCAGATGAACATGCTACGTGGTACTGTCACATTGCTGGAGGGTGATGAACTTCGGATTGAGGCTTCTGCAAAACGGCTGAACGCAGAGGAACGTGTCCTTGGAAGATACCATATCGGCGAAGGCATTACGGGACTCGTCGCCAAAACTGGCAAGGCACAGGTCGTTCCAGACATCCGCAAAGACCGTCGTTTCCTCAACCGTACCCGCAGCCGTGGCGTCAATGAGGCTCTTTCTTTCGTGTGTGTTCCGCTAATCTATCAGAATCAGGTCGTCGGAACGTTGTCTGTTGACAGGGAAATCCAGGAAGATGCGTCCTCTCTTGAAAAGGATGTCGCATTTCTGGAAATCATCGCGAACATCACGGCCGAGGCCGCTGCCGTCTGTCGAGAGGAATGTGCCGAACGCGAGGCGCTTCAGGAGGAAAACCGCACATTGCGCAGAATGCTCCCGAATTCCCCGAAGAATTTTGTCGGCAACAGCAAGAAAATGCGGATGGTCTATGAGCAGATTCGGCAAGTCGCCGCCAGCGATGCCACGGTTCTGATTCGTGGCTCCAGCGGGACAGGGAAGGAACTGGTAGCAAGGGCCATCCAGAGTCTTTCCCCACGAAGCAAGATGCCATTTGTCGTCCTCAACTGCGCGGCATTGCCCGAGGCATTGGTCGAATCTGAATTGTTTGGTCATGAAAAAGGTGCCTATACGGATGCACGGGAACGGCGCATCGGTCTTGCAGAAGCCGCCGACGGCGGCACACTGTTTTTGGATGAAATCGGCGACCTCTCCATTGCGGTTCAAGTCAAACTTCTGCGTTTTCTTCAGGAGCGCACGTTTACGCGCATCGGCTCCAATGAGGAACTCAAAAGCAACGTCAGGTTCATTGCCGCCACAAGCCGCAATCTCGAAGACCTGATGAACCGAAAACTCTTTAGGGAAGACCTCTATTACAGACTTTCGGTCTTTCCCATCGATATGCCTGACCTCGCCGCTCGTTCGGAGGACATCCTCCCGCTGGCACAGCATTTCCTCTCCATGGTAAATGAAAAATACGGCAAGAATGTCGTAAGAATCTCGACGCCTGCCGCGAACATGCTTCAGGCGTATTCCTGGCCAGGCAATGTCAGGGAACTTGAAAACTGCATTGAACGCGCAGTGCTGACCGCCAAAGACGACTGCATCCATTACTACAACCTCCCCCCTGCCCTCCAGTCACCAGATTTCGTCGAAGACGCATTCAACACGGACGAGCAGTTGTCATTTGAAAAACAGGTTGCAGCGGTCGAAAAGCATATTCTTGAGAATGCCCTGAAACGCCATAACGGCAACAGAACCGCCGCAGGACGCGAACTGGGCCTTTCACCACGCATGATGAACTATCATTTGAAAAAGGCAGGCATCCAATGACGATGACAGCGATAATCGACTATAAGGCAGGCAATTGCACCAGTGTTTCAAATGCTTTCGCCTCTTTGGGAATAGAAACAGTCATAACCCGTGACCCGAAAGTGATTGAATCGGCTGGCAGAATCGTCTTTCCAGGCGTTGGCGCCGCCAAAAGCGCCATGGAGAACCTGGCGGCATTCGGACTCATCGACATCATCCGCGAACAGGCGGTATCGGGAAAACCGTTTCTCGGCATCTGCCTGGGGATGCAAATCCTGTTCGAACATTCCGAGGAAGACGGCGGCGTATCGCTGCTGGGCATTATCCCAGGCAAGGTCAAACGTTTTCCCGATACGCCTGGCTACAAGATTCCCGAAATCGGCTGGAACCAGGTGAATGGAGATAAAGACTATTATTTCGTGCATTCATATTACGCTGAAATCGGCCAATATACCATTGGGACGACTGAATATGCGAATACCACGTTCACAAGTGCCGTCCGCAAGGGAAATCTGACGGCATACCAGTTCCATCCAGAAAAATCTGGCAAGGCTGGTCTGGAACTCCTGAAGGAGTTTGCATCATGCTAACAAAACGTGTCATCCCATGCCTCGATGTCCGAAATGGACGCGTCACCAAAGGGCAGAAATTCAAAAACAACATTGACTTAGGCGAGCCAGTCCAGATGGCCATCGACTATTCGGAAGGTGGTGCCGATGAACTGGTCATCTACGATATTACAGCGTCTGCCGAACATCGCCCCATCGACATAGGCATGGTGCGCGAAACCGCCAAGTCCATCCATATCCCGTTGGCCGTCGGCGGCGGCATTTCCTCACTCGCCGACATGGAGCGTGTCATCTTGGCAGGCGCAGAGAAGATTTCAGTCAATTCCCTCGCCGTCAGCCAACCCTCAATCATCTCCGAAGGCGCACAGGCCTTTGGCCGCCAATGCGTCGTGCTCGGCATGGACCCTGTTCGAAGCGACCGCTGCCCATGCGGATACGAAATCACCATTCGTGGCTTCCGTGAAATGACTGGAATGGATGCCTTGGAATGGGCAAAACGTGCCGTTGATTTGGGCGCGGGGGAAATCGTCGTCAATTCCGTGGACGCGGATGGCACGCGAGAAGGTTTTGAACTGACGATAACGCGACTCATTGCGGACGCGGTCGGCGTGCCAGTCGTCGCCTCAGGCGGTGCAGGCAAGCCAGAGCATCTGGTCACCGTGTTTCAGGAGGGGCATGCGGACGCAGCGATAGTCGCGGGAATGATTCATCTCGGGGACTTCACCATTACCGACATCAAATTGGCAATGCGTGACGCTGGTATTCCCACAAGACTAAGTTACTGATTATCTACAGGCATTGACATGAGCAAGCAATGGATTGCAATTCTTGACTATGGTTCGCAATATACGCAGTTGATTGCAAGACGTATACGTGAACTGGAAGTCTATTCGGAAATCATCAAGTGCGATACGACGGCGGACGAACTGCGCCAAAATCCCCCTGCGGGAATCATCCTCTCTGGCGGCCCCAACAGCGTTTTTGAAGATGGTGCGCCGACTGTCGATAAAGCCATTTTTGACATGGGCATGCCTGTGCTGGGCATCTGCTATGGAATGCAGTTGATGTCATACAGCCAAGGCGGCGTTGTCGTCCCTGGCACAGAGCGTGAATATGGGAAAATGCCCATTGAAATCATGCCTGGCAATCCTTTGTTCGATGGCATTCCGCTGACCATCACCGTGTGGATGAGCCACGGCGACCGTGTGGAGGCCATCCCTGCAAACTTTGAGCGCGGCGCAGTGTCCGCGACTTGCCCATACGCTGCGATGTTTGATAACTCACGGCGTTTCTATGGTCTGCAATTCCACCCAGAAGTTGTTCATACGCAGTATGGTACGGATATTCTTCGGAATTTCGTCACCAAAATCTGCGGATGCCGCCAGGACTGGAAACTCACATCATGGGTTGAAGACACCGTCGCCAAACTCAAATCGCAGGTTGGAGATGACGAAGTTGTCCTTGGCTTGTCTGGCGGTGTGGATTCCTCAGTCGTTGCGGTTCTATTGAACAAAGCCATCGGCAAGCGTCTGCACTGCATATTTGTCGATAATGGCCTGCTCCGTTATCACGAGGCGGAACAGGTCGAGGAGATGTTCAAGAAGAACCTTGGCTTGGACCTCACGGTTGTCCGCGCGGCGGAAAGATTCTATGCGGCATTGAAGGGGCTTGACAATCCAGAGGACAAGCGCAAGGCCATCGGCAAGTTGTTCATTGATGTCTTCGCCGAAGAGGCACGGCGTTTCAAACACTGTAAATATCTGGCACAAGGTACGATATACCCTGATGTCATTGAAAGCCGCTCACCGAGGAAAGGCCCTTCGCAGACCATTAAAAGCCATCACAACGTCGGCGGGCTGCCACCAGACCTGAAATTTGAACTAGTCGAACCGCTGAGGGATTTGTTCAAGGACGAGGTCCGCGGTGTCGGGCGAGTCCTCGGTATGGCTGATGAACTGCTTGACCGTCAGCCCTTCCCTGGGCCTGGCCTGGGCGTTCGTGTCATCGGCGAAGTGACTGCGGAGAAAGTCGCCCTATTGCAGCAGGCGGATTTGCGTGTCCAGGAGGAGATTCGCAAGTTGCCTGACTACAAGGCCATCTGGCAGACATTCGCCGTGTTGCTTCCTGTCAAAAGCGTTGGTGTCATGGGCGACCAGCGTACATACGAATACACCTGCGCCATCCGCAGCGTCAATTCTATCGAGGCGATGACAGCGGACTGGACGCGCATCCCCTATGATGTGCTTGCGCGCATGTCCAACCGAATCATCAATGAAGTGCGGGGAATCAATCGTGTCGTCTATGACATCTCCTCCAAACCCCCCGCGACCATCGAGTGGGAGTAATTGCCAATCGCTCCCAAGTTGAGCGCAGCGAAACTTGGGGGAGGCCCCCGAATGGGTCAAATATCAGTAACCCCAGGTTGAGCGCAGCGAAACCTGGGGTATCGTGCCACTAAAAGAATACGGCCTCGAGAGGTCGAACCTATTCTCTTTTTTGGGAAAAGAGCATTTCATAAAAGGAACAAGACCATGTCAACAATCGTAGTTGTCGGGACTCAATGGGGTGACGAAGGCAAAGGCAAGATTGTGGATTATCTCGCCTCGCGCGCCGAAGTCGTTGCGCGTTATCAGGGCGGCAGCAATGCTGGCCATACAGTCGTCGCGGACGGCCAGGAATTCAAACTTCATCTGCTCCCATCGGGCATCCTCTACCCTGGATGCACCTGCATCATCGGAAACGATGTCGTCCTCGACCCGAAGGAGTTGCTGGAGGAACTCGATGGCATGGCAGCCAAGCACCAGCAAGTGAGCACGTTGAGAATCTCCAACCGCGCCCATGTCGTCATGCCTTATCATCGGAGATTGGACGCATTGCAGGAGCAGTTCAGGGGTAACTCAAAAGTCGGTACGACGGGACGCGGCATCGGTCCATGCTACGCTGACGCCGCAGACCGTATCGGAATCCGAGTCGTCAGCCTGATGGACCGTGAGGCTTTCGCCAAAGAACTGAAGGCCGTGCTTGAATACAAGAACCGCATTTTGACCAATGTCTTCAATGCTGAACCTTTTGATTTCCAAGTAATCTATGACGAATACTGCGGATATGCCGACAGACTCCGTCCATACGTCTGCGACACATGTGCCCTCATCAACGAACTCATTGATGACGACAAGAAAATCCTTTTTGAGGGTGCTCAGGCGGCGATGCTTGATTTGTCCCATGGTACGTATCCCTTTGTAACGAGTTCACATCCGACATCTGGTGCTGTCTGCGTTGGCATGGGCATCGGCCCCAAATGCATCCACAAGATCGTCGGTGTCGTCAAGGCGTACGCCACACGCGTCGGCGAAGGGCCATTCCCGAGCGAACAATTGAACGAGAATGGCGTGAAACTGCGTGAAACCGCCCACGAATATGGTGCGACCACTGGACGCCCGCGCAGGACGGGCTGGCTGGATCTGTGTGTCGTGCGGTATGCCGCGCGCCTGAATGGGCTCGATTGCATTGCCCTGACTCGTCTGGACATCTTGGATGGATTCCCTGAAATCAACATCTGCACAGGCTACAGACTCAACGGGGAACTTTTACACGAATTTCCCGCCAGCCTGAAGGTGCTAGGCGAGGTTGAACCAATTTATGAGACGCTCCCAGGCTGGATGACGAGTATCAGCGATATCCGTGAATACGACAAATTGCCCGCCAACTGCCGCAGATATGTCGAACGCATCGCAGAACTGACTGGAACACGCATTGGCATCGTCTCCGTTGGTCCCGACCGAGACCAAACCATCGTGCAAGAAACGATGTTCTAAAACGACGGCGGTCTTGCCGTCGCATACTGCCGCACTTGTTTTGTGCCTCGGGCAAAGTCCGAGGAGAGCGAGCCATCCAGACAGCGTTGCGGCCTGCATCGAACAATTGGCACGAGACACTCAGACCGCGTCGCGGCCTGTATTGAACAGGTGGTTTCTTCCTCACATTTCATGTACCGCGGGCAAAGCACGAGGCGGACGTGAGACCTCAAGACGCTAGACATGCTTGAAGGAGTAAATTTAAAATGCATTTTGAAATCAACTCACTCAAAGACTATATCGATTCTCTGGATATGGGCTGGGCTTTTGCGCTAGGTCATATCGGTGACGCGTTCAGGATTCTCACCCCTAATGAAATGAAAGCCCATGAACGCACGGACGATGCCAAACGCATCACGCAGACATGGCGCGGCCATGCGGAATTCGGCTCGAATTTCACTGTTACGACTATTTGGGAAACCGCCGATGACGGACGGTTCGTCGGGCGCATTCATTTTGAGAATTTCAATTGCGCAACAGACCCGAAGTTGTATATTGAACAACTCCGCTTCCCTTATTTCCATGCCTATTTCGGCAAAGACTCCCGTTTTCATCTCACAGGAAGGATGTACGATTCCAAAATCGTGCGCCCAGGACAGGAACTCGATCATCCCATTCGAAGCATCCAGTTCTGCGCCATCATCAATCCCGATGCTCAGTCCGTCTATCTCGACTGGCGTGATCCAGAATGGAATACAAAGGATGTCCTGACAACCAAGGACATGACAGAGGATTCACTTGTCTGCGCTTCCAAATACATCATGCCACTAGACGATGTCCCTGCCGCCAATGGAGGCGTACCATACGAATGCAGTGTTAAATTTTATCAGGGCAGTTGGTTTGAAGCAACACAGTTCTACAAGCCATGGGCACTCAAGCAAACATGGTGGACAAATCGTCCTGAAGACAATCCCCTCGCTGGAATAGACTTGTGGGTCTGGAACCGTGGTAAGATAGAAGACGTCATCCCCCCAGTGGAACGGCTCAACGCCGATTTGCCCGAATGCAAAATCGCCCTAGACTGGTACTGGTGGCACCACAATCCGTATGATACCGACTATCCGAACTTCTGGCCGCCCCGCGAAGGAGAAACGGCTTTCAAGGAAGCGGTCAGGCGAATGTCCGAACAAGGCATCCACAGCCAGGTCTATGTCAACGGCGTCTGCTGGGACCATGATACCGCCAACTGGAACGAAGGTGGCGAAGATGAAGTCCGAATCCAACGGGACGGCAAGCCGAAGGAGACGGCGTTCAACTGTTACAACCATCATCGGCTCGCATGGATGTGCGGGACCGCGAAGGTCTTCCAGCAGAAGATCTTCGAACTCGTCACCAAACTGCATGATTCTGGTCTGACAAGCCAATACCTCGACCAAATCGGCTGCTCTACTTTCTGGCCTTGCTACAACAGGAAGCACCATCATCCAATGGGAGGCGGACACTATCATGTCGAAGGCGTACGAAAACAGTTCCAACGGTTGCGGGAGACTTTTCCAGATTTTCCATTGACCAGTGAAACGGGCAGCGAGCCCTATATGGATTTGGTGGATGGCGGAATCATCTGCGAGACCACCAGTGGTGAACGCATGAGTTCTGGAGCCACCGAACTCGTCCCGAGTTTCCAGGCCGTGTACCATGGACGCTATGTGACCTTTGGAAACTATGCGCTCCCCGACGGAATCCCCCCATGGGATCCGCTATGGCCAGATGAAGACCGCTGGCAAGATGAAAAGCCATGGCATCTGCTCTTCCCAGAACAGTTCTATGTGGAAATGGCTCGAACCGTCGTTTTCGGTGCCCAGCCGATGGTCTGCAATCTCAAAAAACACATCTATGAAGACCCGACGTATGCTGAGGAATACGCATTCATACTCAAGACGGCCAGATTCTATGCCGCCAACAAGGATTGCCTATATGCTGGCGACATGATGTCCCCCAACGGCTTTGAATGCGCCCGAAAGGAAATGAATTTCCACGCAAGAATGATTTTCACAAAGCCTTCGACTGCCAGGATCGTTACAAAGACGTTGCCCTGCGTCCTGCATGGTTTCTGGAAAAACAAAGCGGGGCAATGCGCACTGTTCATGGCAAATGTGACGCAGACTGAACAGCCATGGGCTTTCAAAGACAAGAGCGGAACAATTCCCCCACGTTCCTACATGCGCGTGGATTTCTGAAGACGGCATCCATGCCGTCGCTACCAGAACATATTGAACAGCCTACCGTCTTCGCTGTCGATATTTGCGGCTGAGGCGAGGTCACAGACCTTGCTACTGAATGACTGTCCATCCGCAGAAGTGAAAGAAGCCTGGAAAGAAGCCATGGTCTCGGCGTCTTCTTCTGGCTTCAGGCTGATGCGCCAGTTCCCCTTCACCAGTTTGGATTGGGCAAACATCTCCTCTTCAGTGTTTCCTATCAACTTGCTGCGTGAAAGGAACAGGGGGCCTGCGGTCAGCAGCGCATAGCGCCCTTCCAGCAGTTCCAGATTTTCAGAATTCACCCCTTCCAGATATCTTCTAAGATGCCAAGCAGAGAGTTTTTCGGGTTCTCCTGGATATGGGAACGCTTTCACCTCTGGATGAAGAGCAAAGACCAGTTCGATTTCATTGCTTCCCGCAGGTATTTCCACATCATCGTATCCTGCCGACGCATCATGCGTCTTGCCATTGACCTTCACAATAGCGTTTTCGCTCCAAGTGGGAATTCTAAGGGACAGCCTCAAGTTCCGCTCGCTCTCAATCATCACACAAACATTGCCCGTGGTCAGGTATTCGCCCGAGACTACGACTCTGACAACATAAGGCGCTTTCAACGTCGCTTCAAACGGAATATATTGATTCAACACCATGCCTTCATCTGAAACCATCAGGCAACTTTCCGCCATATTGACAAGGCCTCGTGGCACATTGTCAACACAGCAATGATTGTATTTCATCTTCGCCTGCTCATGCACGACCAGATGATGCCCTGAACTGCGAACCGCACGCATCCCCCAGGTACCGTCGCGACAGATTCCTGCAAGGAACGCATTCAGCGATGTACGTTCGAATGTGTCCATGTAACACGCCTTGCCAGTCAGTTTGAACAGTTCAAAGCACAGACGCATCCAGTGGATGGAATCGCATGGCTCCGTCAGGCTGTTCAGATAAACGGATGCGTGTTGGAACTGGTCATTGTAGCCGACACCGCCAAGGCAGTTTGACTCGTGCTCGACTAATAGCCCATACAATGCTTCTGCGGCATCCAGTGCGGGCCTATGCGCCGTTAATCTGTAGTATTCGAGCAGACCATCGAAGCAGGAAAGCATTTCGTATGTCTTCGTCCATGTCTTAAGTTCAGGATACCATAGATGGACGGGCTTTCCGCCCAATGCGTTTCTGATAAGGTTCGGGGCTCTGCCATCCTCGCACTCCCATCCGCTGACGATGAAATCGGCGAACTTCAAATAGCGTTCATTATCTGTCATGCGGTAGAGAATAAGCATTGGCTTCAAAATGCAGCAACTTGGCATCCCCTGGAAGGTTCCTGTCTGGTGGATGTCAATGCCACGCGACTCAAGAGAGTCGATGAGATGATTTGCAAGCCGTTCCGCCGCCTTGAGAATCTCGTCTTCTCCTGTCAAATCCGCAGCCTCCAGCAATCCCCAAAGCGTGTATTTTCGGCACCAGATGTTCCACCACCAATCGCTAGGGACTCCGATTGCCTTGACAACCTCCTCAACAGGCGCGGAGGAAAACACATTCGGATCCTTGTACGTGCTGATGCAACCATCGCTTTCCTGAAGCGCCATCAACTCAAATGCCGCATTTCTAACGAAAGACTTCAGTTCATCATTGTTCTGATAACGCGCAGCACGTGCAGCGCTGATGACCCATTTCCCCCAAAATTCGCCTTGCCAAATACCGATGACTTTCCGCTCGTCGTCTAGTTTATTTCTATAGGCGTCAATTGTCTCCTTATAGACCTTGGTTCGTGCATCCTTGGAGTTGATTCTATGATAGAATACTGAATCCAGCAACTTTCCAATATGACCAGTCAATTTGACTGCACCAATCGGCAATGGGCTGTATTTGTCTTTGATTATATTGCTTTCCTGCATAAGACGCTTCTTTTGCCTTTGTTGTTTGATTGATTGAAAAACGTATTTACATTAATTCCTATAAGAAGATATACAAACTACAACGTCTTCATGAAGGAATTGCAATGTTCGTAACACATGCATTCGAGCCAATTTACAGCAACACATCTCGGATTCTGATTCTTGGTACAATGCCATCGCCTCAATCCGTCAAGCACGGTTTCTATTATTCACATCCGCAAAACCGCTTCTGGCCCTTACTTGCGGCATTATTCAATGAGCCATTGCCAACAAGCCCTCAGAAAAAAGCGGAAATGGTTCTTCGCCATGACATCGCCCTGTGGGATGTCCTTGCGGGCTGTGAAATCAACGGTGCATCCGATGCCTCCATCCGCAAGCCCATTCCAAATGATTTCACCGAACTGCTGAATACCGCGCCCATCAATACCATTTTCACCACGGGGAAGACCGCCACTGCCCTCTTCCAAAAACATGTTGCTCCAGTCATCCACCGTGATGCCGTCTATCTGCCATCAACCAGTCCTGCAAATCAGGCACTGTTTCCATGGGATAAACTTCTGGCATCATGGAACCAGATGCTAACTGCTCTCCAAGAGTGAATACGGTATTCCGCCTTTTTGTTCCGTTCTGAAAATCAAAAGGAGGTTCATGATTTGGCATCCATACGTGAGTTGCACGTTCATGGTTGAATTAATATATTATCGCCAAGCAGATAGTCTTTCGGCCTACTCGGCATTCAATTTTCAATTAATGATTAGGAAGGCAACTATGAAGCATTTCATCTGGATATTTATAATCATTGTCTCAACTGCCTTCGCAGAAGACATACAACTTGACGGCCCCGTCTCTGACTGGAATATCAAGTTGCACGATGGTGCCAAAGGCTCCATGGTATCCGTTGCAAAAGGCGTCTATCAAATCACAAAGGATAACCCTGAAGGAGTCATTGAAATCCGTTTGAAACAGCCTGTGCTCCTTGAAGGCCCTAAGCGCTGGTTCCTCCGCAGTGAATTTCAAAACAAAGGCCAAACATCAGGCACGCTTTTCTTCTATAGGCTCCCCACAAGTGAAACGGCACCGCCAAACTTCCATCCTTCGGGTTCGCGGACTTTCTCTCCCGACTCACTGCTTATCAACACCCATGGTGATTCCTGGGAAGAAAGAATCTACAGCGTTCAGATGCCTGGAAAGCAAAACTTCTATCCAACGATTCTCATCATTGGAAATCCTGCTCAGTTCACTGTCCGTAACATCTACCTGACGCAGACCGAAAAAATACTGCCTGTTACCGATACGCCTGACAGACAGCCTTCATACTCCCGTGAACAAATCGACGCCATTCTTGCGACACGCACCCATGCGACTGCGGAAGTTACTAAAGACGAACACGGCGAACTACGCATGATAGTCAATGGCAAAACGGTGGTTCCATTCGCCTACAGAAACGAGTTCCGCGTGCAACATCAATTCATGTTCCGCAACGAGGACTTCTTTGACGCGGGCGTCCCGCTGACGCAAATCACAATTCCGCTCTGCCATGACTTGACCGACAATTATGTCGTGCTTGGCAACGGACAATATGATTGGACAAAAATCGATGAGGTATTCTATCGTGCTCTTTCCAAGGCTCCATACGGCACATACCATCTAACCATGAGTCTCTACGAGCCATACCTAGGATGGTGCAGGGAAAATGACGAAGAAATCTGGCGAAATGAAAGGGGCGAACGAGCGCTTGGCAACAATACTCATCTCAAACAATTTAACAATTCTCCCGATAAAAACTATATGAAGGGCCGTCTGGCCTTATGGCCAAGTTACTCATCTCTCAAATGGCGCGAAGACTACTGCCGCATCATCCATGATGTGATCAGTTACATTATGAAGCAACCATACGGCAAGGTCATCGCGGGTTTCCAGTTTTCGGGTGGAGACGACGGGCAGTTCCAATATCGCAATGACGATTTCTCACTGCCCGCCCAACACGCTTTCAGACGTTTTCTGAAAAACAAATACGGTACGCTCAGCAACCTCAATCGAATTTGGAAAACCGCCTACGAGTCCTTTGAGCAGATATCTCTTCCCACCATGCTCCCAACGGAACCTGGAGAAACGCCATTCCTTGCGCCTGGTCTCAAGAGCGACTGCCGCGAGTTCCAAGAGCATGAAGGCTGGACTTTACGCGAGACGTTCTCAAGAGCCATCAAGGAAGCCGCAGGGAAAAAAATCGTCACGCTCTGCTGGGGAATCCCTGACGCGTTCACGCCAGCAGACATCGACCAGGCTCCGCATCTGGACATCCAAATCACGCCGCAGAACTATCCATCCCGACGAAACGGCTATTCCTACCAGGTACACCCGCCCCTAACCTACAGGCTCTATGGAAAACTCTGGTTCAACGAACTGGATTTACGTTCTTGGCGCTCCAAAATCAACGATGAATTGGCGGCACGATGGATGAATCCAAGCACGACGCCTGACGCATGGCGCAGCACGCACAGAAAAGTCCTTGGACCGTCATTTGCAGGCCGTCTTGGATGGTGGTACCATTCGCTCGGATACCAAGGTGGACGATTCTTCGACGCTCCTGAAATCATGGCGGACATCAAAAAAGTCGGTGAACTCTATGCACAAATGCAGTCTTTGCCATATCGGGCATTCCGCCCTGACGTATGCATCGTCGCCGATGCCAGTAGCAATTATTTCATTGAAGCGCTTCCATACGCAGCCTACAGCAATCCCAACGCCAAGGGCAATGGCAGTAATTTGTTCCAACTCATTGAGACTTCAGGCGTGCCATACGACCGCGCCTATCTGAAGGACATCTTGAAATACCCGCAGTTGCAGAACTACAAGGTATATATTTTCATGCACAATTGCTTCATCTCTGCCGATGAACGCGAGGCAATCGCAAAACTTCTGAAAAACAATGGACGGACGCTTATCTGGGTCTACTCTTCAGGATACATTGACGAAAACGGCAAATCCACGGAAAACATGCGCAAACTGACGGGATTCACCATTGAAACAGAGGAGAAATTCGCCCGTCAGATGGTCTATACTGTACCTACCCATCCACTCAATGAAGGGAGGCACGAAGTAATGAGTTACCTTGACATGGTACTGTCACTGCAAATGCCTTTCGGATTGGAGAAAATCTGGGGTTCGCCATGCCAGATTTTCCGCCCGACGGATCTCGCACAAAGCGAAATCGTCTCCAAAGACGGCCAAGGCATGCCTGCAGGTGGATACCGTGAATTCAATGAATGGAAATCGCTGCTGTTGACCACGCCTTTCGGCTTGACGCCGAAACTAATGAACACCATCGCCAAGAAAACAGGCTCTTACATCGCTGGAAAAGCGGGGCACAATATCGCCATGAACGGCAACTTCGCCTGCATCCATCCGTTGTTTGACGACCATTTCGAGTTCATTACCCCGCCTGGTGTAACAGAGGTACTGGACGCAGATTCGGGCAAGGTCATCGGTCATGCCCCAAAGGTCACGCTTAATCTCGTCTCTGGCTCGACCGTCTGGCTGTTCATGCGCTAACACTTTCATATCCAAGAGGAAACAATGAGAAAAGAAGATTTGCTGCTGAATGTGGAACGCGTCTCGCGATTCTATACGCGGCTGAAAAACGGCTATTGGGTCGAGGAATCCATTCCTCTGGAATGCTGTTATGCGCTAAGCGACGATGTTGTGCCATGGTCGGAGCGTGAAAAAGGCGAATTCCATGAACTTCATGAGGGCGACCGCTGGGGAAGAATCTGGCAGAGCGCATGGTTGCATGTCACAGGTCATATTCCAGAAGCCTGGCGTGGCAAAGCGCTTGCCTTGCGCATCAACGTCTCTGGCGAAGCGCTTATTTTTGATGAGTCTGGCGTGCCACTCTATGGCCTCTGCTCAAGTTCATGTTTCGGAAATGACTATGTGAAAGAGCTTTATGAACTTCCGAACGGTGCGTCCAGTGATATAGACTTGTGGATTGAGGCAACCGCAAACGGGATGTTCGGACAGGAAGACCTGGCCGACACTCCGAATTTCAGGAATCCTCGTTTCGGCGAAAAGGCAAGCAGACAATGCGGATTCTGCCAAAAACTCCGCCTAGTTGTACTGAACACGGAACTCCGTGAACTTTTCTACGATGTCGAAGCGCTTTGGGAACTGATGCAATGCATCGGCGAAAAAGATTACCGCTATACTGAAATCGTCCGTGCACTGAATAGTGCCTTTGCAGCAATGGATGACACGCCTGAACGCGCTGACAAGGCACGCGCCTGCCTTGCACCGATACTGAACCGCCCTGCCATGGCATCCGCAAAACGTGTCACTGCGGTCGGGCATTCTCACATTGACGTCGGCTGGCTCTGGCCAATCAAGGAAAGCATTCGTAAAAGCGCACGGACCTTTGCTTCGCAGATATATAACCTTGAGCATTTTCCAGAATTTGTTTTTGGTGCGTCACAGCCTCAGAACTACCAATTCATCAAGGAAAACTACCCAACGCTTTATGAAAAAATACGATATTTTGTCAAACAGGGGCGTTGGGAGCCTCAGGGCGGCATGTGGGTCGAGGCCGACTGTAATCTCATCAACGGTGAATCCATGGTACGGCAATTTGTCCACGGAATGAATTTCTTCAAGGACGAATTTGGGGTGGAGGTCAACAACCTCTGGCTCCCTGACGTATTCGGCTACCCTGCGTCCATGCCGCAGATTATGCTCAAATCGGGTTGCAGGCATTTTCTGACTCAAAAACTGTCCAAAGGAAGGGTGAATGTCTATCCATTCCATACCTTCTACTGGATTGGAATCGATGGCTCAAAAGTCCTCACGCATTTCCCGCCAGAGAACAACTACAACTCCCATGGCAATGCAGGCAGTTACATCCAGGCACAAAACCGCTTCGCGGAACGTGACTTCATGGGCGAATTCATATCGCTTGTCGGCATCGGCGATGGCGGTGGCGGTCCCGCCGACAGCCATATCCGTCGTGTAAGGCGATGCGCAGACACAGAGGGCATTCCCGCAGTAAAATTCGGCCGTGCCGATGAATATTTCGAACGCGTCGAAGCAAAATACCGCAATGATTTTCCCGAATGGAACGGTGAACTATACCTGGAGAACCACCAGGGAACTTTCACGACGCACGCAAGAATGAAGTTGCTCAACCGCCGTGCAGAACAGCAACTAAACGCCACAGAACTGCTTATCGCCTGTGCAAGAGATGGCGTAATTTGGGCGGACGAACTTGACAGACTTTGGAAAATTCTGCTTTGCAATCAGTTCCATGATATTCTTCCCGGCTCCTGCATCCGCGAAGTCTATGAAAAAAGCGAAAAGGAACTGGAGGATATCATCAACCGCTGCCAAGCCATCCAATTCAAAAGCGCGACAAAACTACTCCGCCAATCAAATGACTCCGCCGTCGCAATTAACACGCTATCAGTTAACTATGAACTGCCTATGACGCTTCCAGAAAACTGGGGAGAGGCAACGGCTCTTGATGCCGACGGCCATGAGTATCCCTGCCAACTTGAAAACGGGCTCGTCATCGTCCATGCGCCTCTTTCATCCTTCGCCTACA
>JAGCTA010000030.1 GCA_017963875.1 Victivallales bacterium
ATCCACGCGCAACGCAAAATGAGCTTTCTATTGTGACGGGGCTTTCTGTCCGTGGAGTAGAAAAAAACCTCATGATTCTTAAGAAATCAGGTCGGCTCCGTCGCATAGGCCCCGACAAAGGCGGGCATTGGGAGGTCGTGTGACATGAAAGTCACCATCACTTTCTTCTCTACAAACGCGGGGATCCTTGTTGCCATGAGGACTGATCCCATGGATGTGCGGATGCGTGAACTGCGGCTTCAAGTTCCTCGGCTCGGTGACCGTCTATGCGTTCATGCAGTCTGTCGGCCTCGTCAACGACCACGCCCGCTTCTGCTTCCGGTACAAGGAACTCAAAAGGATGAAGTGACGAGGTGGACGTAGCATCGTCCGCAGATGCTACCAAAATCGAAAAGAATGGAGAGCATGGAAATGATTGAAGGATGTGACTGCAAGGTGAAGCGCACGCGGCTTGTGCGGATCGTTGACTGGCTGTGCGGGGCGCTGTTGATTGGAATCACTGTCTGGGTGGCGTGTCGCTACGCCGCTCTGCCAGACAAGATCCCCACCCACTTTGGCGCGGACGGCGTCGTTGATGGATATGGTGGCAAGAGTATGATTTGGGGTTTGCTGGCTATCATGTGGGTTCTCGTCATCGTGATTTCGGTTGCAGAATTATTTCCAAGACACTGGAATGTTCCTTTAAAGGTTACGAGGGAAAACTATAGCCTGATGATGACTCTGACATGGCATTTCATAAGTACTACCAAGCTGCTTGTTGCGATTTTGTTTGCGTATGTGGTTGTAATGTGCATGAGGGGAGAAAACCTGTCGGCGATGTTCATGCCGATAGTGTTAACGGTATTTTTTGCGAATTCCTTGTTTTGGGTCATTCGACTGTTCTTGAGCCGAAAATAAAAATCTCGGACAATCCTGCAATCCTGAAAAAGACAAGCAGAGGGAGAATAATGACAGAACAAGCAATCCGTCGGATCGTGGAGACGTACCACCGCAAGGCTATGCGAGAGCCGACAAAGCGGCTTCGCGCGGCCATTGAGCAAGCGTCGAAAAAGCGATGCTGGTACAATGGATGGAAACACGAAGGACAGCTTGCTGATTACGGGATACTTCACGAACCGATGAGGGTTTTTCTTTCCGAAGCCCAGTTTGGTGACATTTGCGCAATGTGCGATTTCCTTTTGAAGAAAGCCAATGCGCAAATTGAGAAGTCGAATGATGATGGCGACTGTGCTGGGCAGGCTCGCTTTTGGATGGAAAAGCTCCTGAAGGCGTTAATGAAATCCGAAGCCAACCTTGGCGAGAAAATTGGATGGGTGGAAGACTTCCAAAAACGCGATGAATATTCCCTTGCCGACTTTGCAAACACCATGTTTGACAAAAAGAATACGTTGACAAAGGAGGATTGGTCACGGTTGGCAGACATGAAAATTGCGAAGTTCAAGAATGCGCCGAAGGAGGAGGCGGATGGCGAGAGTGATGATGACGTTTTTAGCTGGCTTGATGACAAAGAGTCCGTCGAGGAGATTGAAGCGGCGTTGCGCAATGCCGGTCGTGAAGACGAGATAACAGCTTTTAGGAAGTCCATTCAAGGACGATTCGGCAATGCCGCATTCGTTGCAGAAGCAGCCCTTGCCGACGGGCAGGTTCTGGAGGCAGAGGAATTGTTCAAGAAAAGCCTCGAGCATGATCCGACTTCAACTACGACGCAGGCTCGTTTGCGGGGATTTGCTCTTGCACATGGTAATCTTCTGGAAGCTGCGGCTTATGATGCCGAGTCGTTTTTTGACAATCCGACTGTCGCCAAATACGACCAACTGATGGCAATCTGCACAGTAATTGGCCTTGCAGATGTCGTTCGAAAAGAGGTCTTTCGTGCGTTGGAAACCGGAGTTCGCCCCGATTTCACCGAAACAAAAACCGCTGACTGGCCGTTGCCTCTCGTGGCGTCAAGGCGATCCCTGGTTGAAGAACCGCAACCTGATTTCGACTTGTTGTCTGAACTGTTGTGGCGTGAACATTGTCCTGCGGACGCACTTTCATTCTACAAGCAGGCAGCTGAACAGCGCAAGAGAACGGGCGAACTGCGCGTATACGGCACTAACCGACAGGTCTGGGATGTCGATTGGTTGATGGCCGACCGCATTGCCCCGATCTGGCCAGACGAGGCAATTGCCATTTGGGAGCGTATCATTCAGGATAGCCCTGATTCTTGGCAAGGGGATTACGACAACATTGTCCGTGCATTGCGGAACATGAAGCCGATTCTTTTCGCTGCAGGGAAGGCAAAGGAGTTTCGGGCAAGAGTTCATGGTTTGATCGACGGCAACAAACGGAGGCGAAATCTCGTAGAGGCGCTTGAAGGAGTTCTGTCAGATGTGTCAGATGAACTATAGGTATTGGGCAAAGATCGCAATGAAGACGAGCCAGAGCTCGTTATTGGGTATGTGATTGAAGGCAATGGAGAACAGGCGTAATCGAGGAAATTCCCGCTACAAGGAACTCAAAGGAATGAAGTGAATCATGGGTAAACGGTTGACAGGGTTTGACTATTCGCGGCCGATGTTCTACATGGTGACGATCAAGTGCCATGAGGGGCGACAGGCGCTGTCTGAGATCGTCGCGCCCGGCAGGTGTCAGATGAACGCGGTCACTCGCGCGATGGTGAACTGCATCCGCAACTTTCATCTCGGCTGTAAGGCGATTGCGCCGATTGAATGCTTTTCGATCATGCCCGATCATGTCCAGTTGCTGATCAGGATAATGGAGCAGGTAGGAGCAGGACTCTTAGGCGAGGGGTGGCGGACTTACATTCCTTTGCGCCTTGAGGCGATCGTCGGCATGCTCATGCAGGCGCTGGAGGGGCGC
>JAGCTA010000251.1 GCA_017963875.1 Victivallales bacterium
GTGGAAGCAGGCGGCAATCCATCATGCCGCGCCTTTCAAAAGGGAAAATGCCCTCCAGACAGCGTGGGGCTACTTTTTTGCAAAAAAAACAAAAAACGTCTCCCCCACTGCTTGCAATCATCATAAAAACCCCAGGTTGAGTGAAGCGAAACCTGGGGGAAACAATCCTCTGTAGGATAACGACCTCGAAGAGGTCGAACCTACCCTCGGGAATAGAGCGAATCACTAATGGTCTCGATTTATAAGGAAACAAGTAAAAACGGCACTTGATGTTGACTATTCCAGCCCATTCAGCAGTTGAGTACAGACGCCTGGCTCCACGCGCACGGCGCGCCAACCGCGAGCCAGACCTGCGTCGATGTTCATCTGCCGATCGTCAAGATACAAGTCGGGGACGCCATACGACCGTTCAAACGCCTCATACATTGCGCTGGAAGGCTTCGCTGCTCCGACATCGCAACTGAATATTGCCTCTGGAATCCTCTTGGAATAACTCAGGATGTCGCGCAGACGCTCAATGTGCCAAGGCTGAGTATCTGAGAAGAAAACAATTCGCCAGCCATTGTCCCACAAATGGTCAAGTAACTTCGTTGTTTCCTGGATTTCCTCGCCGAGGACAAGATTCCAACCATCATGAATCTGCTCATGCGTAAAACTGTTTCCTGTTAGCCGTTGGATGCCCTCCGCAAACTGCCAGGAACCGATGACGCCGTTGTTATAATCGTCGTTCAGCGCCATCCATTCCATTGGAAAAGGCTTTGACGGATCAAGGCCGAAATATCTCATCGCCCGTGGAAAATCCAACGTCAGACAAACGCCGCCAATGTCAAGAGCCAGTGTCTTCATTTGATAAGTCCTTGCTGTTTTGCAGCCCACAACGCCGTTTCCACGACGGCTTCCTCTGGAGTCATGCGGGGCTCGAAACCGAGGTCTCGGCGTGCCTTCGAGATGTCATAACACATGTGTGTCGCCACAAAGCGCAGACCAAGTTCGCTAATGGAAGAACCATATTTGGCAAGCAAGTCATCCACGCTCATATAGTTGATAATCGGCTTCTTGCCAAACGCCGCCGCCGTGATCTCCAAATAGCGGTTGAGCGTAAACGCATGGTCGAGGCAGATATTGTAAATCTGCCCGATGCTGATTCGTGGGCGCTCGGCTGCAAGGCGGAACGAGCGAGCCAACTCATCGACATGAATCGGCTGGAGCAAACTCAATCCATTGTCTGGAAGGTCGAGCGCACGCTCCTCAATAATGTCCTTGATGAAATCATCGCGACGACCGCCAAGATTGTCCAAAGGGAGTTTGCCTGGCCCTGTGATATAGCATGGCCGAATGACCGTCGCAGGGAAACCATCCATCGTAAACAACTTGATTGCGAGGCTATCGACAATCCGCTTTGCATTCCATCCACTTCCATAAAAGCCAAGATACGGCGATGTCTCGTTTCCTGGAATAGTCTTCAGGGGCGCATAGCCGCCAGTTGAACTGCAATGAAGATAATGTGTCAGCCCTTTGGCATATTTGAAAACAAGTTCAATGGACTTCTCAGAAGGAACAGAATCAATGATATGCGTATAGCCCTCACGCAGAACATCAGCCATCGCCGCCTCGTCGTTCTTGTCCGCGACAATCTGCCTGATTCCGCTGACATTCTCTACGAAATCCTTTTTCTGTCCACGCGTGAGAATGGTCACATCATCACCACGTGAACTGAACTCCCGTGCAATGCGATGTCCAAGCCAGCCAGTCCCACCCAATACAAGAACATTCATTGTTTTACCTCTTATTTGTTCAAAGCCTTGATTTCAGAAATAATCAATTTGCGCAATGCACGGAGTTGACCGTTGTTCACGGCAAAACCACGCGCATTCCAACTAATCGCCTCGACAGCAGCGTTCACTGTCTTTTCGCTCTGCTCAGCACGCTCCTTCAATGCAGGAACGGTCTTCGCCTTCTTGACGAGACTCTCCCAAAGGCACAGATAGCGGTAGTCGTAAGTACCCTCGCGCACCGCCTCCCACTGCAATGTGAGAATCAGAGAGTTCTCACCAGGCGTCTGATAGCACATACAGTCGTCCTTGGACGTGTCAAAATCATCGAACTGGTCCTTGTGCGGACGGAGGAACGTCCAACTCCAAACGCCTGTCGCCTTTGATCGCCATGCAAACAAACCGAGCATGTGGCGATTTGAATAAATATTTCCGTCCTCCAGGAACTGCGAGTTGTTATAGCAGCCTGAGCCGTACCACCAGAACTCGTCGCCGTCCGCCAATGTCTCCTCGCGCAGTTCGCGGGCCAATTCTGGTGTCTGGAGGGACATGTAGCCGATATTGTTGTAGCAACGATAGTCCAAAACTGCCGCCAGATGCTTGCGCACCATGTCCTTGTAGCATGTATTGAACGTCTTGAAACCGCGTTCCTTGACGAACTTCAGCGTCTTGACGGCAAAAAGCGCCCTTTCATCGTTGTACGGCTCATCGACAGTATGGATGCAGTATCTCGGCCATTTGTCGGCCTCCGCAGCCGCCTTGATTGCATCCAGTAAATCGCCGTATGCGACGAGGCAGTCATCTGAATCATTGAAGTTCTTGACGCCGATGATTTCTGGCAGCGACTGTCTGACTGCTTGTTGCAAATCGACGACGATCACGCCGTAAAAACCGCATTTCTTGTAGATTCTCATCTGCTTTTTGAATTCGTCAAGATTGACATGCAGTTTCTTGCCGTCCCAGCGTATCTCCGCCGTGACCATCGGATAGACAAGCATGGCAGTGATGCCATACTCGCGGAAGATTTTCATCTCCCGCTCGATTTCGGCGTCTGTATAATTTCTTTCCTTCCAGCGAATTGTGTCAGGATAAAGTCCGAACGTCATCGTCGGCACTTCAGGAACCTCAAAGTCATCGACAATCAATTCGTATGGCAGAATCTGCTCTCCATTAAGTGTCAGCGTACCACGATAGACGCCTGGAGCAGTGCCTTCGGGCACCGTTGTCTGGACCGCGAACAACTGCGGCGTCTTTGCCTTCAACGGCACCGTCTGTTTCTTCTCAAGCATTTCAGGCATGTCGAGGAAGTGGTTTGTCACATATTCCTCCGCCTGCGGCCAACGCTTGACAGAAAACAGGCCAATGCGGTCTTTCGGAATAACCGCTCCATTCGTACCATTGAGTTCCGTGACGCCGATGGTCATCTCCGTAAAATCGCGAAGCGGTTGAACTGCAAAGAACTCCGTTGAGACCATGCCACCACTGACCTCCCCTGTGAGTTTCGAGATTATCTCAGTATCTGCGGGACGAGATTTTCTGCGGACAAAGCCTGGCTCATCGCGCTGGAATACCTGATAACCGCGAACGACATCTGCCTGCGTAGGCACGGCAGGCGTCCCCTCCTCCTCATGAACGACTTCCGTGTAGAACTTATTATGCGTGACTAAGACGGTGTCCTGCCAAACGCATAGCGTGCCTTCCTTTTCATCTTTCAGTTCAATGCGAAAATCGCCGAAGGCCTTCTTGTCCTTGGGAATCGACAAGCCCACGCGACCTTGTTCCCTGTCCGTCAGGCCTGTCAAGTGGCTTGACGGGATGTCGCTCCCCTCAAGGGCGGTAAAACTAAAATCAATGCCAAGGCCTGGGCGCTGGCTCACGCGATCAGACAGCACAAACCCCATGAAGAAACTGCCGTCTGGCTGGCTTGAAATCATACGGTGAATGCCAGTGCAGCCAAGCCCAGAAGGCGTCAGCGCAAACGCAGGCTCCGCGCCCGACTCAACCCAAAGCGCCATATCTTCAAAGCGGACGTCTGGCGACGGGTCCGCTGTCAACTGGATGCACCAAACGCTTCCCTCTTGCCCTTTCGGCACGGGTATGTCGATGCTCAACGTGCGTTCCCCCCTAAACGGTTTCTTGTAACTGGAACGTTTGAATACCTGTTTGCCTTTTGCATCCCAGACATTTGCGACAAAATGTTCAGTTGATTGCCCCTTGGCCTTCAAGTGAATCATTCCGTCTTTTCCAGGTCTGGTCGTAAAATATAGTTTCGGGCATCCCCAGATCATCTGGAGCGGTACGAGGACATCGGGTTCCATGAAACATGGTCCTGTCGGATCGGAAACATGCATTGAGTTTCCTCCAGCGTTCATTTCAAGTTTATAGACACCGAAAGGCAACGGTTTCGTCTTGATGACGATGGTCTTGTCCATGTCAATGGTTCCCTTGAGGATGACCTGCCCCAAGCGGTCCGTCAGCGAATAGCGGAGCGTCTCGCCGTATGTGGTGACGCGTCTGTTCTTGACTTTGAGAGAGATGATGCCATCCGCCCCAGGCCCGACATACAGCACGGCTTCGCGGCGAAGCGGCCAGACCGTGTCTGGGGCAAATTGGATATCTGCCGCAGTTTTTGACAATGCATTTCTGACGAAAAAGAAAGGAACATAATCCAACGCTCTGGACGATAGTCCAGAAATGACAATCACTGCAATCAATGCCAATAACTTGTGTTTCATTTTTTATTTCCTTTTGTTTTCATCTTGGAGAATTCCTTCACTCCGTCTTGAGCAGGAACATTGCAAATTCCTTGAGCACGGGCACAGTGAACACGACGCATGAACCGTCAATCTTGCAATCGTATGGCGTTTCATTTGGCGCGAGAAGCAACTGCTTGGGATGGATATATTTCGGAAGATTCAGTTTCACATGAATGTCATGCAACGGCGTCGCAGGCAAGTCAGCGGGGAGATTCAAGAGGCTGACGACCAGCCGCTTCTCGTCAGGCTGCTCGTACACCGTGATTTCCGTCGTTCGAGGCGCGTTCGTCTCAACGTACTGCTGTCCACGCAGTTCCTTCAGAAGCGCAATCAGCGCCTTGCGGTGATAATCGAAGCCTTCCGTCTCCAGCGCCCCCGCGCAATAGATGACTTCGCCCTTACCATAGCGATGGCGAACAAGCGCAGGCGTGCCCTGCGGACGCATCGGCGGGTCGCTGATGCCTGACGAGAAGAACTCCGTATCTTCCGCCTCGGCAATCGGCAGCACCAGCGTGCCTTCGACGCGCGCATCTGCATCTGCCTCAAGAATGCACTGTTTGGAATCAAGCATTAGCGGATAGTTCGCCGTCGCAACCACTGACAAAAGCGATTTGTCCGTCGGCGCAATATATGTCCGCTTGGATGTCAGACCTTTATAATGGACGCCGAACAATTTCGCCAGGGCAAAATCGTCACGGATTCCTTTATTGGGGTCATATAATGAAGTGCAGTAACTCGTATAAAGTTTGCCGCCGTTGGCGACATACGCCTCCAATTCGGCGCACTCCTCGTCCGTCAAGCGCGCGCCTAGGGCGAGAAACACCACGGGGTACGTCTGGATGTCATCAGGAAGCATCCGTCCCGTGAATGTGAACAGCAGATGAGCGTCAGCAAAGGCACGGACGATGTTCGCGACGTATGGGATACGGTTGAATCTAGCGTCATCGCGCTTCTCAAGCGGCAACCGACCGCAATCTATATTCACACGGGAAGGGAAACTATAATAGCAGGCGACATCCGCCAGCGGCACGGAAGTCCCCGATACGTATTTTTCATAAACTGCGTAGGCGTCGTTGATTTCCTGCGCATGCTCATAGAAACGTTCATCCAATGTCCCTTCAGGGTCAATCGCGTCAATCAACGTAAAGGACGACTGATTGGCAAGCGCCGCGTAGGCACGCATCAGGAGGTTCTCGCGGGAACGCTCGGTGGTATGATGCACGAGCGTCTCGCAGCGTGGCGTCATGAACTCCATCGGTCGATGGGGCGAAAACGCCGAAAAGAGTTTGCTTACGTATGACTGCTCGAGGCTGTCGCCCGTGAAATCGCCTGCGAGGAACTCGCTTGAGCGGATGAAGTCCTCGTTGACGCCGCCGCCCCAGCCGCTCAGGAAACTGGCGGTCTGGATGTTCACCGTGCGGTCGGGTATCCGCGAAAGAATGGTATCGCGGATGCGTTGCGCGAACTCTCCCATGCAATTGGAGCGCCATTGCGCATAGCGTGTGAACTTCGGGTCGTTCCAGTCGATGAACTGCGGCAGTTCCTCGCCTGTGTCCTTCAGATACTTACGTTTGCAGTCGGGGCACTGGCAGAGGATGGAGAACCAGCCGTACATGTCGATCCAGAATCCTTGGATGTCATACTTGGAATTCAGTTCATCCAGTTCGGCGAGGAAGTAGTCGCCAAAGCCGCCGTTCATGCAGCACTCGCCCCAGCGGATGCCGTAGGTGTCACACGTTCCCTTTCCGCTGTGGAGAATCATCCGCCACTCGGGATGCAGTTTGTAGGGCATGGTCGCCCAATAACTGAAATATGCCTGGACTGCGATGCCACGCCGATGGCATGCAGCGACAGTTTCGCCGAAGAAGTCACGTCCCTTCAACTGTTTGTGCGCATAGCCTTTTTTCGTCGGGAAAAGGCAGATGCCAAGCGAATTTCCAGCATAGATTTCCGCGCAGGTGACATGCGCCTTCGCCATCATGTCCGCATAGCGTTCTGGATCAAATTTGCTGAAGAAACGCTCATTCCAATCAGGAATATGCTGATCCACAAGAATTCGCCTTAATTTCTGCTCATACCATTTTTTCATCTGCGTCGTCCTTATTCTAATGATTCAACAATCCTTTGTCTTCAGAGCAACTTTGCCCTCGATCGGGCGATGATCTGATGCGACCAATTCCTCCACAACAGTCATGCAATCAACGTTCCAGGAATCCTTTGGAAACATGAACAGATGGTCGATGTCGATTTTTGGCGCATTGGCAGGATGCGTCGGCTGGGGCGTGTCCCCCCAGGCGGACTGCCATGTCGTACAAAGTGCCTGATACGGCGCGGATTTCCCTTTGCAGTTGAAATCCCCCATGAACAGGACAGGCAACGACTGCAGTTTCACCCACTCGTTGATAAGCCTGACAGATGCGATGCGGTTTTCCTCGTCCAAGTCAAGATGCGTGCAGGCGAAAATGACCTCGTTGCCGTCTTCCAGATGTCCTCGCACGGCTATGAAGGCCCGTGGCTCCTTGCCTGGCAGTGCGAAAAACGCCGCCAGTTCCGCGTTCTGGTCTGCCGTCAGTATGCCGATGCCGTATTCGCCGCCTTCATCACCGAGCGGAATCGCCTTACCGAAAAACGCCTTGTATCCAGTCAGTTCCGCCAGTTTCGCAGGTTCGTCAACAAAACCAGAGCGTTTCACCCTGCGATCCAGTTCCTGCAACGCCACAAAACGCGGATGCCGTGATGAAATGACCGCGGCCTGGCGTATCAAGTCAACCTGGTCGTCCAGCCCCTGGCCATGGCAGAGATTATAACTTAGCACTGTGGTTGTCATTGATTTTTACTCCTATCTGTAATTGCTTTGGAAATTTTAATGGGACAAATGAGACCTATGGGACAAATGAGACAGAATGAACTGTATCACAGAATAGGAACAGTCCCTTGTGTCGCATAGTCCTATCTGTCTCGCAGGCCTCATTTGTCCCATCTAGAAGTTTTTTATTTCCCCGCATCAAAGAATGGGCGAAGCGCAATGTAGTTCAGAACAGCACTGCGGCTGCCCTCCTCTGGACTCACGGTGGTAAATGTAACCTTGACCGACGGCGTCGTCGGCTTGAAAATGACCTTGTACGGTGTAAACGCCTTGCCTCCCGCGACCTGGTTGACCACCTGCGTTTCAATTACCTCCGCATTATCCAATTGCAGTTTGACGAGTTCCTCGACTTCCTTGCAGGCCTTCTTCTCCACCACAAGGCTGCGGTCCGCCACAACATACATCAGTGAATATGTCTTTCCTGGCTGCAAATTGACCGCAGCCTGCGAGACCGTCGCTGGATGCTCCTTGTCCGCCGTCAGCACGGCGGCGGTGTCCTTGACGACGAGTTTCGTCCGCCAGTTGCGTCCCTGGTATTTCGCATAGCCGTCAAACGTCTCAATCTCCACCTTGCCTGAACTTTCCCATCCATCCAGACCATTCTGGAAATCGCAGTTTGCGAGATGCCCAGGCGCGAGGCGGTAACCATATTCTGCGCCAAGCATCTCTTTGCGCCCTTCAATGCCATAATGGCGGCAAAGTGCCGCATACCAACGTGTCATCTCCTCGTCCGATGAACGGAAAGAATACATCCCGATGCCGAAGAGATCCATGAACGCGGGGTCATTGGCGCAGAGATTGAAAAACATATCGCTGGAAGCCTTGGGATCGCACTCTGGGGACTGAACGACCCAAAGTCCTCCAGGCAACTGGTAGCCGCCACCAATCATCTCCAATCCTTTCGCGTACGCTGGAAAGAATTTGGCTGTTTCGGCAACATAATCCCTGTATTTTTTCAGTTCACTCTGCATTTCCTCCTCATCCGCGACGGAGCGGAAATAACACTCCGCCAGGAACTTTCCATAGCCGTTTCCAGCATTCATCTGCGCTGAAATCAGATTGATGTGATAATGCGGGTCGCACATGGCACCGCCATGCTCCAGCCATGTATAGATTCGCGCGGGGAGCCGTCTGATTGCCCACAATCCTTCAGCCACGGCGTTTAGACGATGGAAGCCAGATGACGCGTGCAACTCGTCGAGCGTCCGCCCGCCAAGTTCGTCGTTGCTTTCGCAGCATTCGATTTCACGACGGATGGCAATCGGGTCGTCCCATTTGCGCGCCGCCATGCCCCCACTGCCGATCAAACGGCGCGTTGTCTTGCGGACTTCCGTCAAGCCATCGAGGCACTCGTCGTAGATGCGGTGCCACGTGGAATTGAAATTGTATGTATTGAACGACGGATTGAGGTATTTTTTCATGAAAACGTAGTCGTATTGGCTCTTCGTGTAGTCTGGCTTGCGCGTCAAGTGGAACGGATGCAGGAAAAGTTCAGGGATGGTACGAACGACAAGCCTGCCCGACGCGTTCCCTGACAGCGTAAGTTCGTGCTCGCCATGCTCCGCGAGAACCATCGCCTCTTGTCTGCCATTAAACAGTTCCAGCGGCAACGCATTCCCATCCAAGGCGACTGTGCCGCTGTCCACGGAAATATACAGCCATTTGGTGTCGGCAAGAACAAACGGCTTCACGCCGTCCACCGCTGGTTCGTCAAACATATCGCAGACAAGATTGTTCAGACGCTTCAACGGCGTTGGGGGCATCGGCTTGACGACCGTCGCTGGATAATCCGATGTCACTAGGCGTGTCTTTCCTTCAGCGTCATAGACTTCAACAGAGAGAATCGCTGTGCCTTCCCGCAAACTAGGAAACGTCAATGTGCAGCGGTAATCCTTCAGTTCGCCTTTTACGGACGGCTTTCTCATACCAACAAACCCTGCCCAGATTTTCCCCGTTTCGTATTGCGGACAATAGAACTCAATGACCGCATTCTCCGCAGGTATCTGATCAAGCATTGGCGACACGGGAACCACCACGGGCGTATCACGAAAACTATGGGCTCGGCGAGAACCATGGAACGCCTTCTCCGACAAGGGGATAATATAAGGCGACGCAACATCCAGGATGCCCTTCGCCTCCGTCGCGAAAATGTTGACGCTATAGACTTTGGAGCCGTAACGATATTCATTGGCTGCTGGCTGAATGCATTCCACCTCCTGTTCATATTTGACCCATTCGCCGTTGGTGTTTTCGGGCAATCTTTGATTCGGTGTTTCATTCATCCAGCCGTAGTTGGCAATGGAAATGCCGCCCCGCGAATAGGTAAAACCCTCCGTGCGGATGTACATGCCCAGACGATACTTCTCGCCAGCCACCAGCGTCAACCCTGCCTGCCCAAACGTCACCATCTTCTCCAGACGAAGCCGCAATGCGTTCTCGCCATTCGGACCACCTTTCTCCAACAGAGTCACTGCATCATCAGGATTCAAGGAGACATTCGTCTTCCAGTCCAATGGGACACCATTCCTAATATCGCTGAAATCCGCGTTGTTCAGCAAATTCTGTGAAACAGCCGCTACGGCAGCGCAAATCAAAGGCAAAAACAATTTTCTCATAATCGTCTTCTTGGGGTTATGATTTACTATTGTCTAGAAATAAATTTCTCCTAATGTAGCATGACTTTGCTTTCTGTTCAATAGAATTACGATTGCTTTTTCAGGCACGGCATAATGAAACTTTAACCATCCATTCAACTAGCAAATATCGCTTGTCGCATTAAAGTACATTTCGTTGCTAAAACAATTCATTAAAACAAAACGCTCTATTCCCTATGAGGGTCGGTAATTGCAACAAAGCCATGGTGGTAGATCAAAGACCCCGAAGGGGTCAAATATCAGTAAC
>JAGCTA010000252.1 GCA_017963875.1 Victivallales bacterium
CGCGCGGCGAAGGGTCATATAAATCTCCCATGACGTCGACGATGTGCGCTCCAGACTTGACTTCTTCGAGCAAAAGTACTTGCCGTGATTCATCTGTCCCATACTGCCTTAAGGAGTCATGGCGGTAGAAGCAGAACATGAATGGCATGTGCGGTGTGACTGAAATGACGCGTCGCAGCGAGTCGGCATTCCTGAATTCTGGCTTCAGATTCGAGAGGTCGATGCAGATGCCATCGGCTCCTTCGTAGTCGGCGGTTCGAACTTGTGCGATGAGTGATTCTGGTGTATCGCCTGTCATGATGGCTGTAATCATGGCGCCTCTTCGTGTGCCATCGATGAATTTTCGCATGTTTGCCTCTGTGGTTGTAATCTTTGTTGTTGATTCCATGAAAAAGCAATTGAATCTAACGTATTCATTCAAGCATTATTTTCAAGTTCTGTCAACTTGTTTTTTGACCGCTTGATATTATTATAGAAACGCTTTGTTTCCCATGAGAGTAGGTAATTGCACCAATGTCATGATGGTATAGTCAGGATGTCTCCTTTGCAAGACAAGAATCGGATGGATATGACGACTGGTCCGCTGTTCAGCGAAATGGTACGTTTTTCCATCCCGTTGTTCTTTACGTTGATGCTTCAGCTGCTGTTCCATGCCGCTGACTTGATTGTTATCGGGCGTTGCTGCAGTCACGAATGCATGGCAGCGGTTGGCTCGACAGGGGCTCTGAATGCCTTGCTGATAAATCTGTTCTGGGGATTGTCCATTGGAACGAATGTCATTGCCGCGAACGCCTTCGGGGCAAAAGACGAAGTGGTTTTGAACAAGACGCTTCACACGTCCATGCTTGTAGGCATCGTTGGCGGGATAATCATGATTGGCGTCGGAGGCCTGCTGGCACGTCCGTTGCTTGTTCTCATGGATACACCTGCGAATGTGCTGGACAAGGCGGCACTTTATGTCCGCATTTATTGTATTGGAATGCCGTTGCTTCTGATATATAATTTCGGCAGCGCGATGCTTCGTGCCTTGGGTGACACGAAACGACCAATGATATATTTGGCAATATCAGGGTTTATCAACGTCCCGTTGAACATCTTTTTTGTCTTATTCATGAACATGGATGTCGATGGTGTCGCCTGGGCGACGGTGATATCACAAGGCGTTTCCAGCATTTTTGTTTGGCATGCGCTGGCGACATCAAAAGATTCCTGCAAACTCTGTTTCCGCAAACTGCATATTCATCCAGTGATATTGAAAAAGATGCTAGCCATAGGAATTCCCTCGGCGGCGCAAGGGTCGTTCTTTTCCATTTCCAATATCATGATTCAATCGTCTGTGAATTCATTCGGTTCGATTGCCATGGCTGGAAATGCCGCGACAATTAGTCTTGAGGGTATGGTGTATGTTCCCAGCAATACATTCCATCAGACAAGCCTTAGTTTTGTCGGGCAGAATTTCGGGGCGCGTGACTTTGGCAGGGTCAGACGGAGCGTCTGGTATGCGATTGGCATGACCACTGTGATGATATCGTTGATTGCATGGTCATTCTGTCTTCTCGGTCCACAGTTGCTTGCCATCTACAATCCAGATCCCGAAGTGATTGAATGGGGTATGCAACGTGTGTATATCATGTTCATTCCGTATGCCTTATGCGGCTGGATGGATGTCGTCGCGGGTGCCATGCGCGGAATAGGCTATTCGACCACATCCGCAGTGATTGTTCTGATGTGCGTCTGCGTGTTTCGCATAATTTGGATTCTGACCGTGTTTCCAACCCACCATACGATGTTCATGCTGCTTCTTTGTTATCCGATTTCCTGGATTCTTCCGACGATTTTCAATGGCTTGGCTTTTCATTTCTGCCTCAGAAAGGAGGAAAGGAAGAAGAAGTTTGCGGAATAATCCGTCATTATTAGGGGTAAATCTGCGGATAATCTGACCTGAAGCCAGCCACAAATGTGGAATAGATCGTTTGGCGATAGTTCAGCGAAGCCAGCGTCTGACGGGCAGGTCAAGGCCGAGGCCAAGCATATAGTTGTAGAGTGCGGTCTTGAGGGCCTGGCCGATACGATTCCAGTCGGGAGAGCCTGGCTCATCGTATGGGAGTTCGTTGAGGGCGAAACGCGGTTCCTTTTGCGGTGTTTGGCGGATGCGAATGCCTAATGACTCAGGATTTTTCGCAATCGGACTGTGCGCGGTCAGGGCGAAACGATGCCAGTAGGCGGATTGAAGCAGGCCGTCGGCAAAGCATTTTCTCACGAATTCCAACGCGTCCAACGCCTCTTTTTCGGTTTCTGTCGGGAATGCGTACATCAGATAGGCGTGGACGAGGATGCCTGTATCCGCGAATGCCTGAAATGCCTTGTGTGCAGACGCCAGAGTGATTCCCTTGTTCATCAGTTTGAGCAGTCGGTCGTTGGCGCATTCGAGGCCACCAGTGACCGCAATGCAACCAGAATCCGCCATCAGTTGCGCAAGTTCGGGCGTAAAGGCGGTGTCAAAACGTATGTTTCCCCACCAGGTGACAGGGAGTTTTCGGCGGATGAGTTCCGTGGAAACGGCTTTGACAAGGGCGGGGGCAAGCGCCTCATCGACAAAGTGGAAACCAGAGTGTTCCGTTGTTTCCACCAAGTGCTCCATTGCGTCAACGATGTCCGTTGCGGCGGCGGGGCGGTAGTGGCTGATGTAGTCCAGGGCGATGTCGCAGAATGCGCAACGGTGCCAATAGCAGCCATGGGCGAGTTGCATTTTGAGCCATTTGCCATCCGTCCAGATTCTGTGAAGCGGATTGGGCATTACGACGATGTCAAAATAATCGTCGAGATTGAGTCCGTCATAGTCTGGAACGAGGAGCGATGGCGGCGATTCAGGGGCGACGGGGCGCGCGCCGTCGCGCGTGAGCAGGCGAACGCAGTGGCAATCGGACGGTTGTTGGGGAGCGTCGGTGTCTTCCAAGATGGTCAGAAGCGGCTGGATGCCGTCGTCGTATGAAATGAAATCAAAGAAGTCGAAGACGCGTTTGTCTTCGATGTTTCGGAGTTCTGAATTGACGTATCCGCCGCCGAGTACCAGCTTTGTGTTCGGTGCTTTCTGACGGATTCTTCGGGCGATTCTAAATGCACCGTAAAGCGTTCCAGGAAAAGGGACTGTAAGACCGACGGCATCGGGGGATGATGTGGCGAGGAGGTCATCCGTCAGGTCATCAATGATTGTATCGACGATTGTCGGCGGGGCATCAAGACGTTGAAGGAGCGGCGTCATGGACGGCAGATTGACGGTCAGAGTCTGGGCGTAGTTGCCGAATCCGAAATCGGGGTCAAGCGTCGTGGTGATGAAGGACGCAAGGTCGTCTAAGTATAGGGACGCGAGATATTTTGCCTGGTCAACGGTGCCGAGTTTGCCGAAAGCCTGTTCGAGTGTCTCTTTGTCTGAATCGTCGGAGTCATCTGGATAGAGTGATTGGAAGAACGGGCCTTCTGGAAGCCAGGTCCGTGCGGCGATTCGCCAGGCTAGTTCGGGACGATGTCCCTGAAGGAAGGCGATGACGTGATCTACTGTGTGGAAATAATCGTCTGCGGATTCGAGGAAGAATTCAAGGCGGTCGTCTCTATTGTGGAGTTTTCTTGCCGCCTTTTCCGCGAGACGGACAGTTTTGGGGGTCATCAGGCGCAGCACTGTTTCCAATGAAAAATCCCGCTGAATGACCGCATGGCCATGCCTGCGGAGTTCATTGAGCAGCACAGGCGTGGCGGGATAAGGCGTGTTGAGTTGAACCAGTGGTGGCGTGATGAGGGCGAACATGGGACGATTCTTCTGGGGTGCTATACTAGTGAGCGACGGCGTGCCCCCGCCGCCACTTCCATTATTCCCACTCGATGGTCGCTGGGGGCTTGGCGGTGATGTCATAGACAACACGGTTGATGCCGTTCACTTCGGAGGTGATTCGCTGGGACATCTTCTCCAGCAATTCCCATGGGAGGCGGACGACGGATGCCGTGACCGCATCGACGCTGTTGATGGAACGGATGGCAATGACATTGTCATAACTGCGGCAGCCATTCTTGATGCCAGTGGATTTCACAGGCACGAAAATGGCGAAAGTCTGCCATGTCTTGTGGTACCAGCCAGCCTTGATGAGTTCTTCTGTGACGATGGCGTCTGCCTCGCGGAGCATGGCAAGCGTCGGGCGGGCAATCGGACCAACATGGCGGACACCAAGCGACGGGCCAGGGAAGGGATGGCGGTCAATCATTTCCGATGGCATACCCAACATGCGACCGACGGCACGGACTTCGTCCTTGAAGAGACGTTCCAATGGCTCTACAAGTTTGAAATGCAGGTCTTTGGGCAGTCCGCCGACATTGTGGTGGGATTTGATGACGCCGTTGGGATTGCCGTCCAACGGGATGCTTTCCAGGATATCTGGATAGATGGTTCCCTGCCCGAGAAATGGCGCATTGATTTCGCGGGCGGCTTCTGCGAATACATCAATGAATTCCTTGCCGATGATTTTGCGTTTGGCCTCTGGGTCGCTGACGTCCGCGAGTTTGTCGAGGAAACGGTCGGAGGCATCGATGTACTTCAAGTTCATCTTGAAATTGCGCTGGAATACCTCCTGGACTTTTTCTGGCTCGTTTTTACGGAGCAGCCCATGGTTGACAAACACGCAGGTCAGGCGGTCGCCGATGGCTTTGTGAATCAAAACGGCGACGACGGACGAATCGACACCGCCTGAGAGTCCAAGCACAACCTTGCCGTCACCGACCTGTTCGCGGATGTCATTGACGGCTTCATCAATGAACTTGTCCAGTTTCCACGACCCTGTGCATCCGCAGTTGTTCTGGCAGAAAGCGACAAGGGCAGGGATATCGGCGGCGGTATCAACGGTAACTGTCGGCAAGCCGAGTTTTTGGAATGAAGAAATGTCGGCGCGCGGCGTTCCGTCATAGCAAAGGATGAGTCCGACGGGCTTTTCTGCCATCAGCCGTTCAACTGGTGTGGTGTATGGCATTACCATGGTGTAGATGTGGTTGTCGCGAATGCCACGGGCGATTTTCTGGATGTCATTCCGTCCGAAATTGATGAGGACGATGGTTTCTGGAGTAAGTTTCATGTGAGTTTTCCTGTTTGTCGTTTATTTTGAAATGATTACGAATTAACAAAATGGATAAGAAGTGCCGCTGATTATCCGAAGTGAAGCGAATTTAGGAAATCACGGACTTTTTCCATATTGAGCGGTTTAAGCAGAACACCTGAAAAGCCTAAATCCACGTATTGGTTTTTAATGTCTGCATCCGCCGTCAGGACATAGACTGGCAGGTTCTGGTGCTTTTTCTCCTCTCTGATTTTCTTGACGAGTTGGTCTCCGCTGAGGTCGGGCATCCAAAGGTCTGTGATAATCAAATCGAAGTCCTTTTTCTGTAGTGCGTTATATGCTTCTGTCCCAGAATTTGCGCATGTGACATCCGAAATGCCGTTCCGTTTAAGGATTGCCTTAAGCACCTGCAAGTTGAGGCTGACATCATCTGCAAGTAGGATGGACACGTTTGATAATTCTTTTTTTTGTTCCTGAACTGGAGCCTTGTCTGTCTTAGCGTCCTTGGATAAAAAATGCACTTGTTTGAAAGTGCAGGTGAATGTACTTCCCTTGCCCAGAGTGCTTTCCAGTGAGATGCTGCCATTCATGCGGTCTGCGATGCTTTTGCAGATGGCGAGCCCCAGCCCCGTGCCTCCAGTCTGGGAATAATTGTTGATTTGGACGAATGGCTTGAGGAGTTTTGATTTGTCTTCTTCCGCAATGCCGACGCCAGTATCCTCCACTGACATTGTCAACGTGCCCGTATTGGATGACTCGGGTTGGAAAGAGGCGTGGATGGCGATATGCCCCTCGTTGGTGAATTTGATTGCATTGCTGATGAAATTCAAGAGAATTCTGCTCAGGCATTTGCGGTCGAGTTCGATGCAAGGCAGATTCGGTGTGTCCTGAATGAGTTCCAGATGCTTTTCTTCCGCACTTTTTGATATTGTTAGCAGTACTTGTTTGACAAGTGGTCCGATTTCGACTTTTTCATTGGTGAATTCCATTTTGTCGGCTTCAAGTTTTGCGAGGTCCAGCACATCATTGATGAGGTGCAGCAGCGTATTGCCGCTGAAGATGATGTTGTCAAGATATTGCTCGCGAACGTCCTTGGAATCAACGCCTTCCTTGAGCAGTTCAGAAAAGCCAATGATGGAATTAAGCGGCGTGCGGATGTCATGGCTGACAGACGCAAAGAAAAAACTTTTTGCCTTTTCTGCGGCGATGGCCTTGTCGCGTTCTTCCTGCAATGTCTGAAGAAGGTTTGTCCGCTGGAGAATCAATTCGGTGGTATGAACGAAATTGTCCAAGACGGTAATATCGTCTTCATTGAGTTCCTTGTCGATGTCCTTGAAATAAATGCAAAGGATGCCCCAGAAGTTGTCATGGAGCATGATTCTGCAAGCCCAAATTGAGTGGAATTTGAAGAAACTGACGATGTCCCGCGAGATTGGGCAGTTGGGCGAGTCGTTGAGGTTGCAGAGGGACAACAGCCTTGTTTCCTTGAAATAGTTTTCCCACGTTGAATACTCGATGGTGTTTTTCATGCTTTCCAGTTTGGAGAGAGTATTCAGCGGCACGCCGTCCTTATAGGAATAGCATCCGATAGGCACGGATTCCTTTTTGTCTGAAAAATGGATGGCATATCCGCCATCGGCATGGAAATACTCGCAGATGGTCTGAATGACTTTTCGGAACGGGGCTTCGAGGTCGTTTCCCCCTGTGAGCATGGTTTCCATGCAGTTGTTGATTGCGGTCTGGAGTTTGAGGCTGGAGTTCTGATGTTCCGTCGCCGTCTGGATGATGTCGGTGATGTCCAGGAAGCCGCCGATGATGCCGTCGATGCCTTTTGTCGGGTTCGCCTGGCACCAACCGCTGTAGAAATGCGGTTCGCCAAACGAATAGGAAGTGAAGATGAACGTGGCATGTTCCGCCTGTTTTTGACTGACGGAGTGCATTAACGCGAAAACATGCGCGTAGTCTTCAGGCGCGATAAATTCATCCAGGGAATAGATGGTACCGTCAGGGTGGTGTGGGAAGAATTCTTCGGCATTCTGGTTGAATGCGTATTCCTGCAAATCATTGTCCGCCTGGAAGATGATGAATCCAATCATCCTGGCGGCCGCATCCATGATGTTCATTGCCTGATGCAGTGCGTCCTGGAGTTCCAGGACAGAGTTGTAGGCGTCCTGCTTGATGCCTGTGAACGAAAGGATGCAACATTGGCCGACATGGGGGAGCATCAGATGCCGTGAGGCGCATACAGGCCAGTTGGTGGTGTCTCGCCCGATGCGCTTGAACAGGAAGTCCTGCTGGCCGACGGAGAGAATGACTGCGTCATCCTTGAATTCCCTGATGGCATTTGTCGGGAAGATGTTGAGGAAACTCTGCCCCACGATGTCATTCATGTTCAGCAACTGGAGCGCTTCGTCATTGGCATATACAATATTCCCACGGGGATTGTATGCAATAATCCCTTCAGCGACAAAATCATACAGTTGTGAGAAAAAGGATGAGGGCGTTTCCATTGGCATTGTGGGATGCGGGTTTAGAAATACACCGTTAGTAAACTTAATGCCATTTCTGCGCAGTGCAATAAAAATATGAGAAAAAAGATGAAAAAAAGCCTCCACGGGCGTGAAGATGCGGGTGGAGGCCAAAAGTCGTTGGGGATTAGGATGTTATTTCTGGCAGTTGCATCCGCACATGCTGCATGATGATTTGCCAAGTACCTTGACTAAAAGCGGATAGAGCACGAATGCCACGATGATGCCGTTGATGGACGTGATGCCGAAGGGGACGAAGTTGGCGACAAGGACACCAGCCGCCCATGAAATGATCGCGGGAATGCCTTTGGAGGGGACATCGTCTGCATTTGCCATCTTCTTCCTGACAAAGAAGAAATCGGAGGCGAGGACTGCGCCGATGGAGGGCAGGGTTGTGTTGAGGATGTTGAGGTATCCGCAGAAGTTGTTGTACAGGAATGTCGCCAGAAGGGTTCCAAGCAGTCCGTTGAAAATGACGACGTATTTCTTGGGGAATCCAGTGATGTTGGAGATGCCAAGGCCCGATGTGTAGAGGGCATTGTCATTGGTTGTCCAGATATTGAGGCCAAGGACGATGATGCCAGGGATGAGCAGACCTTGTTTGACCAGCACGACGGAGATGTCGTTCGTCTCGAAGAACATTCCGCCGACGGCCCCGAAGATGAACATCAGCGAGTTGCCGATGAAAAACGCCACGGCAGTCGTCCAGACGGCGATTTTCCGTGTTTTGGCGAAACGGACGAAGTCAGGCGTGCATGTGCCGCCAGAGATGAACGAGCCGACCGTCAGTGCGATGGCGGCACCAAGCGTGAGGGATGCCTCTGGCGACGGCGTGAAGTTGGAGAGTTTGGTCCATGCGTCAGGATTGTCGCAGAATACTTTGATTGCTGAGAAGCCGCCTCCAATGGCGATGGCGGGGACGGCGACGAGGGAGATGATGGTCAACGCCGTGATGCCGAAATAGGCGGATGTTGACATCAGGATGCCAGCGGGGAGGACAAGCAACCAGATGTTGCAGTTGCAGCCTCTTTCCGCAAGGAAGGTCTGCACGGGA
>JAGCTA010000253.1 GCA_017963875.1 Victivallales bacterium
CGCCAGAAAGGCGTATCTATGCGTTGAATGCGCAGGCATGTCAAGGGTTGAGTTCTTCTTTACGCCTGCTGGCGAATGGATTCTCAATGAAATCAACACGATTCCAGGCTTCACGAAGATTTCGATGTATCCCCGCCTCTGGCAATTGTCTGGCCTGTCATATCCACAATTGGTCGAGGAACTTATTAATTTCGCATTGCAGAAGCCGCCCGTCATTTTCTGATTGTTTCCCGTTGAATAATGTTGCCAAAGAATTCCCCAGATTTGCCTTCTCAATCAGGCGAAACAAGCGATTCAGGTGAAATCGTCACGCTGGAACCTCGCCCAGACTCACTGACAAGCCAACGACGAAAACTGACGATCTGGGTAAAGCGCTTGACGCATAATAAGTACATCATCATGTTCACGCTTCCGATTTTCGGGCTGATTATCATGTGGTGTCATTATGTGGAGCCAAATCGCATAATATTAAGGAATGAAGTTATTTATGCGTCTGAATTTTGCAAAGGCATTGTCGTGAAGAAGCGAATCAGAATCCTCCATCTTTCCGATTTCCACCTAGGCACAAAGGCATCCATCCTCCGACTACAGGAATCCATTGAAAGAGGCCTGAAGCAGAACCCTGATTTGGTTTTCATCACGGGGGATATCTCCATCCCGTCAAACCCAGACCTCCAGGAAGTGGTCATGTCATACCTTTCCTATATGGCGCACGCGATTCCGACATTCGCATGTCTCGGCAATCACGACTATTACAAGGAATCGCGAGTTCCAATCAAAGATGTGATTGACATGTACAAGCATTGTGGCGTATGGCTTATGAAGGACGAAGCCAGAGGGTTCATTATCAACGGAAACTCCATTTACATCTCAGGATTGACGGATTTTGTATATGGCGCATATCGTCCTGATTCATGCATGAAGCGCCTTGGCTATTATGATGAACGGCCTGTCAAGCCTCTGACGTTTGTCCTTTCCCACAATGCGGACTCGATGTATTCACTGAAAATCTACAATTGGGACGTCATGTTCAGCGGCCACACGCACGCGGGGCAATTCAGGGTGCCTTTCACGCATTATTGTCCTGCGGCTCCTGTGAAACACAAGCAATACGCCGACAGAGGACTGTACCGTCTTGAGAACAACAGATTCCTCAATGTCTCTGCTGGCATTGGCAATTACCTTGAACTTCGTCTGAATTGCTATCCAGAAATCACCATTGTTGACATCCTGCCTGACTAAGGGTTCTACAATCTTCAGAATCCCCAGAACCGCTGGAATCTCTGGATTCTCTGGAACTGCTGGAATCTCCAGAACTGCTGGAATAATCTCAAGAGAACCTCCAGAACCCCTGGATTTTCCAGAACCGCTGGAATCTCTGGAAATCTTGAGAAAAGGGCATAATTAGTAATTCTAAGTTGCCTATTGAAAAATACATCCGCAATTAAACATAATATACATTATGCGACGTTATATGTCTAAACTTGTTTTTGGCGGTTTTAGACAGATTTCGTAATTTCGGGTGATTTTTGTAATTTTCGACGGATTTGAAATTATATACTTTAGTTTTCTAGAAGTTCTAGAGGTTCTAGAGTTTCCTAGAGGTTCTAGAGTTTCCTAGAGGTTCTAGAGTTTCCTAGAGGGCCGTAAAGTATGAAGATTGTGTTGAGAGAAAAAACATAGAAAAAGGCAAAAGGCAAATTATAGTAAAATTATTGGAGCCGCGTTAGCGGCGTAGGAAACATAGTCGTGGGCGTAGCGCAGCCGCGTCAGCGGCAAGCGGAGACCACATGCAGACATGCAGACAATAGCCGCATTAGTGGTATATGTCAGAATAGCCGCGTTAGCGGCGAAGGACGGGCCAGCCGTGGGTGAAGCGAAACCGCGTTAGCGGTGGAGCGAAACCCACGGAAACCAGCGTGAATGGCAGGATAGCCGCGTTAGCGGCGTAGGAAACATAGTCGTGGGCGTAGCGCAGCCGCGTCAGCGGCAAGCGGAGACCATAGCCGCGTCAGCGGCGTAGGAAAGCATAATGATACAGTTTACCCAGGTATCCAAGGTATTTGGCAAGCAGCAGGTATTGAATAACGTCTCTTTCACCGTCAATCCAGGTGAACGGGTTGGCGTCGTTGGGCCGAATGGCACAGGCAAAAGTACGTTATTTGAGATGCTTAGCGGAAACTTGTCGCCAGACAAAGGTGAAATAAGCATTCCAAAGAACATGCGGTTGGGCTATGTCCGCCAGCAGATGTATTTGCTGGACCGCGATGTCGCATTACTTGACTACACAGAGAATGCCGTGCCTGCACTGGAAGCGATGCAACTGGAAATCTCACAGGTCGAGCATCAACTGTTGACGGCTGAAGCCGACGAGCAGCAGCGGCTGTTGAAGCGACTTGGCGAATTGCAGACGGCATTTGAGCACGATGGCGGCTACGACCTCAAAAATCGTGCTGAAACCACGTTGTCTGGGCTTGGATTCTCCCCAAAACTGTTTGAAAATCCGATGTCAACATTCTCTGGGGGATGGAAAATTCGTGCGGAATTGGCCCGCGTGCTTGTTTCACGCCCAGACATTTTATTGTTGGATGAACCTACAAACTATCTTGATGTTCCTGCCGTTGAATGGCTTAAGGATTTCCTTCGCGGATATCCAGGAACGTTGCTTCTTGTTTCCCACGACAGATATCTCCTGAATTCACTGACATCCATCACGCTTGAAGTCATGGGCGGAATGGTAACACGATACCCTGGAAACTATCAGAAATACATTGTTGACCGCGAAACTAGGCATGACCAGTTGATTGCCCAGCAAAAGAACATCGACCGCAAACGTGAGCAGTTGGAACGCTTCGTCGATCGTTTCAAATACAAGGCAACCAAAGCCGCGCAGGCGCAAAGTCGCATAAAGCAACTGGACAAGCTGGAAGACGTTGAAATCCCGCAGGTATTCTTCAAGCGTCCTAAAATCACCCTGCCCGTTCCGCCTCGTTCTGGAAACGACGTAGTTGCAATTCAGGACGCGACATTCAGTTATGACGGCAAACGCAACATATTTGAGCACTTAGACTTACGCATTGAACGCGGTGACAAGGCGGCATTTGTCGGCCTGAACGGCATGGGAAAAACGACGTTATTGCGGTTGATTTCAGGCAAATTGGCGTTGAACAGTGGAAAACTTATCATTGGCCATGGTGTTGCAATCGGCTATCAGTCTCAGGATTTCACTGAAACCATGGATCCAGACAAGACAATCTATGAGACTGTCCGTGCGGCGGCCATTGACCAGTCGGAGGGCGAATTGCGCAATCTGCTAGGAGGCTTTGGATTCCCAGGTGAAAGCATTGAAAAATACGTCAAGGTCTTGTCTGGTGGTGAGAAAGTTCGTCTGGCTTTAGCTCGTCTCTTATTGCGCCCCAACAATTTCTTGATTCTTGATGAGCCGACGACGCATCTGGACATCTATGCTCGCGAGGCACTTGAAGATGCCTTGAGAAACTATCAGGGGACGCTTTGCCTTGTTAGCCATGATATTACATTCGTGAGAAATCTTGCGACGACCATCTACGAACCGTCCCCAGGGAAAATCACACGGTATTATGGCAACTATGACTATTACCGCGAAAAACTAGCGGAGGCGGAAGCTGCACGCCTTGCAGCGGAGCAGAGGCTTTCAGCACCCTCTTCCGCATCCAGCCGCCCTGCTCCGTCGGCCAATCAGAAGAACACGCCCAATCCAATGCCTACCAACACGGCGGGCGAATCCGCTGGAGCGAAAAAGGACAGGAAACGTGAAGAGGCGAATATTCGAAACGAATTCTCGAAGCACAAAAAGGCTTTGGAAGTTAACATCGCCGAGGCTGAGGACAAAACAGAGCAACTTGAGGCGGAACAGGCGCAAATCTACTCTGATATGGCCAATGCAAGGCCAGGAACTGACTTTGCCGCTTTGAACAAACGTCTGGCGGACATCAAAAAGGAGATGGAGGATTTGGCATGGGAGTGGGAAACCGCATCAGAGAAACTAGAGGCGATCAATAAGCAGATTGAAATGAAAATCGCGGCGTTGAAATAACTGTCAATCCTTACAATAGCTGAAAACTACATTATCTTGCAAAATAGCAATTTACGAGCTAAATTGATTTGCCGATGAGCACCATTTGGCAACAGAACATGTTTCACATTGAGGCTTTTTGGCAGTACACGTATATCGGCCATGCAGCAAAAGATAATGATGAGCGTTCAGAAGATACTTTTTGGGCACGCGTTCCATTAATGCAAGTTCAACGGCTTCAGGAGTATCAGCAGAAACAATTCCAAGGCGGTTTGCGACACGAAATACATGGGTGTCAACTGCCATTGTCGGCTGTTTGAACCAGACATTTAGCACGACATTGGCGGTTTTGCGCCCTACTCCAGGCAAAGACATGAGCTCCTCCCGTGAAGATGGCACGCACCCGTCGTATTTATCAATAAGCATTTTGCACAATCCCACAAGGGACTTTGCCTTGTTGCGATACAAGCCGATGCTTCTAATACAATCTGAAATACCATCTTCCCCTAAGTCAATGTAATCCTGAGGTGTATGGCATTTTTCCCAAAGTGCGGGGGTAACACGGTTAACTGACTCGTCTGTTGTCTGGGCAGACAACACAACGGCAATCAGCAGTTCAAATGCAGAAGAGTAATTCAATTCGCATTTTGGTATAATCCGTTCGCTGAGTTTGTCAAAGATAGCATTGATTTGCTGTGGTCCCAGCAAATGTGCATGGCATGTTGTTTTTTCGCTCATTTCAATATGTGGATTACTTGATTTTTTGTTTTATAAACCTTTATTAATATAATCACTGTTAAACATGTTGAGTAATTGTGTTTCAAAAAATAAGTGAAAGGAGTGCCAATGCCATCGGTCATTCATGATTTACTTGCTGCCTTTGTAGAAAACGAGGCGGTTGAACTGCATATCCGTGAAAATAAGCCAGCAACACTACGCATTAACGGCGAACAGGCTGAAATTGAGACATGGGTGCTAGATTCAGAGCAATTCCTCCAGGTGGCTTCTGAACTGCTGCCAGAAAAGGAAATCCAGAAATTCGTCTCAGGAGATGAAGGCGGTGCTTTTGTCAATGAGAACAGCCTTCTGGTCGAAGAGGACCTAGGGCGTTTTCTCATCAATTTACAACGGCAGCGCGGACAATTGGAACTGTTCATCCGTCGTCCGCGCCGCGATGCCTCCATCATGTTCGAGGCCCTCAAATATGCCGTCGATAACGGCGCATCCGATTTGCATATCCGTGAAGGTAAATACATTCGTCTGCGTCTGCACGCGCAATTGGTTGACACGGACATCATGACAGATGAGAATTACTTCAAAAAATCATACGAGGACATTGTTCCACCTGGCAAAATGGAGGAATACAAGGAAACGGGCGACCTCGATTTCGCCTGGGAGGAAGAAGGCATTGGCCGTTTCCGTGTCAATCTCCATCGTCAGCGCGGCATGTCCGCCTATACGCTACGGCACGTCAAAGGCAAGCCGCCGACCGTCAGGGAAGTCAATCTGCCTGAAATCATCAAAACCATCTGTGACGATTCGCACAACGGTATCATCTTCATTTCAGGTACGACGGGATCTGGTAAATCAACGACCATGGCCGCCATGCTTGACCATATCAACAATACGCAGGAAAAGCACATCATCACCATTGAAGACCCAATTGAATATACCTTCCAGGACAACAGATGCTTCTTTGAACAACGCGAAGTCGGCCTGGATGCCATTTCCTTCTCATCCGCTCTAAAACATGCCTTGCGACAGGACCCTGACATCATCATGGTCGGTGAAATGCGTAGTCGAGACACTTTCGAGACCGCCATCGGCGCCGCCGAAACGGGGCACCTCGTCATCACGACCCTCCACACGAAAGATGCCGCCCAAAGCATCACACGTATTCTAGACATGTTCCCGCTGGAAGAACGTGACACCGTCCGCAAGAATCTCGCAGGGTGTCTGCGCGCCATCATCTGCCAGCGTCTTGCACCTCGCGCGACAGGCAAGGGCGTCGTCCCAATCAATGAAATCCTCATCAATACACCGATTGTCAGCAAAATGATGTTTGATGGCAAACTTGACAAAATTCACCAGTGCATTGAGGCGGGCGAGCGCGACGGCATGATGTCGTTCAACCAGTGCCTTCTAAAACTGGTCAACAACGGCGATATCACCGAAGAATGCGCCATGAACTTCTCCGACAGCCCCGAACAACTCAAGATGGGTCTTAAGGGCATTATCCTCAGCACCAGCGGAGTCATTAACTAATGGAGGACAAGCCTGCTCTTACAAAAAAGGAAAGGCAACGCCTTGCACGGGAAATCCTGCTGTGCGCCGCTGGGAAGAAGGGGGAAATGACCCAACGCAGGCTAAATGGCATCGGCTTTGCGCGAAAAGTCATGGTCTGCACGTTGTTTTTGCTGCTTTTCCTTGCATTCTGCGGTTTTCTCCACGAGATCATGGCATAATTCATTGTCAATAGGTTAATAATTAACCCCACAAAGAGGTCAGAACAAATGAAAAAAGGACTCAAGAAACTTATCTACGGATTGGTTATTTTGGTAGTAATCATTATTGCGGTGCTGATCATCGGCCTGCTTTCTCTTGACAGCGCGGTAAGAATCGGCGGCGAACAGGTTGTCGGCAAATTGACGAACTGTGAAACGCACATCGGTGATGTCAGCATCCATCCATTCTCGGGTCATGTCGTCCTGAAGGATGTCTTAATCAAGAATCCAAAGACAGATACAAAGGACGAACCGACCAATTTCAGCAACGAGGACTTCTTCAAACTCGGGCTGTTCGATGTCGATCTCAACATGAAATCATTGTTGAGCGATGAAATTCATGTCTCGAAAGTCCAAATCGAATCCCCCGAAATCACGTTTGAGAAAACTCCATTGTCGGATTCCAACTTGAACATAATCATGTCGAACATCGACAAACTGATGCCTGCAAAGTCAGAAGAAGAGGAAGAAAAGAAACCTGAAACCGAAGAAGACAAAGACGCGAAGAAATTTGTGATCGATATACTTCAAATCAAGGATGTCCGTGTCAATGTCTCGACATTGGGGCTTACCGCGCCGCTGATCATTCCCGAAATCAATTTGAAGGACCTTGGCAAACCGGGTGCGGGAATCACGGCAGGAGAGGCAATTAAAATCACGTTTACTGCATTGTTCACGAGCATCATTGAAGGCGTGAAAGGTCTCGGAGTCGCCGTTCTTGACCTTGGAAAGAGTGCAGGGTCGGCTATCATTGAAGGCGGCAAGGCGATAACGGAAGGCGGCAAGAACATCATCAACAATCTCATTGGTTCTTCCAAAGATTCCCCTGAAGACCAAAAGGATGATGGAAAATCAGTCAAGGAAAGCGGAAAAGAAACCAAGGAAGCCGCGAAGGAAACTGGAAAGGAAATCAAGGAAGCCGCAAAGGAAACTAAAAAGGAAATCAAGGAAGCCGCAAAGGAAGCAGGAAAAGATCTCAAGGAAAGCGGCAAGGGCATCATCAATAATATCTTAGGAAAATAACTACGAAACCAGGATTCA
>JAGCTA010000254.1 GCA_017963875.1 Victivallales bacterium
GCATCTTTCATCGTGACATCGCTGCTCGTCCAGCGGACGAATTGCTTGTTTGCATCAGTCGTGTCTGCGGTGATCGTGACGGTGTCTCCCCTGTATGCCGTGGACTTGTCGGCCTTTCCTCCATTCACGGTTACGCCGTACTGTCCTTCCTCGTTGTAATTCGCCGTGATTGTCACCGCCTTTGCTGGCATGGTGAAAGTGGTTGTCGCCTTGGTGCTATCAGCAATACTCGCATCTCCCGTCCACTTGTCGAACAGCCAATGCTCCTTTGAACGGTCAATGGCGGTGATTGTGACTGTGTCTCCCGCATACGCCTTTCCCGATGCGGGGGTTCCATTGACGACTGTGTATTCATACATCGGCTCATCATCGAAAACAGCCGTAACAGTTACAATGTCATCAGTCTTTGGCAGGACAAATGTTGTTGTCTCCTGTTCTGGAGCCGCGAAATTGATGCTGTCGCTCTGCCATTTCTTGAACACCTTGTGTGCCTCAGGGGCTTTTGCCGTGATTGTAATTGTCTCTCCCGCATATTCTTCGCCGCCAGTCGATGAGCCGTTGACAATCTTGTACTGGACTTTTTTCTCATCGGCAAACTCAGCCTTGACCGTCACATTCCTTTCAGGCATGGTGAAAGAGGTCGTCAGACTGTTCGGTTCCTGAAAAACGACGTCATCCTCGCTGGTCCACGCAGTGAATTCCTTGTGTGCCTCTGGTGCTTCCGCAGTGACTGTCACGGTATCGCCCTTGTATGTCTGACCTTTCGTGGGCGTTCCATTGACGACCGTGAATTCATACATCGGCTCATTTTCAAACACTGCGGTGACGGAAACATTCTTCGCGGGCATGGCGAAAGTCGTTTTGGAGGCCTTTTCATCTGCGAACTTGATTCCGTCCTCGCTTTCCCATCCATTGAAGAACGTGTGTTCAGGCGCAGTATCTGCTGTGATTTCCACAGTGTCGCCCTGGAAAGCCTTTGTCGTGCTGGCCTTGCCTCCAGTCACAGAAATTGGATATTGGGGCAGGGTGAGCACGAATGGCTCCAGAACCGTCTTGCCTTCCGACGAAACTGCCAACTTGCCATATCCGTCGCCATTGTACTTGAGCGGCTCGTTGTCCTCGGGGTTTTTCAAATCGTAGATTCTGTCGGTTGCAGGATTGTAGAATTTGAAGGCATAGCCGCTTTCGGTTGTGCTTTCCGCCCCGATGCCGAGATTGAAGAACTCAAGGTTGAGTTTATCCCATCTTTTGAATTCCACGCATCCGCGAATCTCGTCGCCGAGAAACGCCGCAATATAACTATTGTTCAGGTCTATGGAAGAGCCATCCTCCGTGACGACGGTTGCCATGACTGGCGTCGTGTCGTTGAAGGTCTTATTTATGACGCCAAGCCACTCATCAGGGACGTCTGCCATTGTACAGTTGCAGATGAGAAGAATTCCCAAGAGGCTTGCAAGCATGAATTTAAACATTTTGCTATTTGTAGTCATCGTTGATTCTCCTGTATTCCAAATCACCTGCCGTCGGAAGCCTTGCCAAACGTCACTGTTCCGCCATTGGCGACCTTTAGTTTGTATCCCTTGCCAGGCTCAAGCAGGAATTCCCCTGTATATAACCACATTCCATCGCCAAAATAGGTCGCGTACGAGGCGTTGGACTTGATGATGCGGTCTCCGCTTGTGAATCCCCCGCTATGCGTCAATTCCTCGGGCGTGACAGCCTTGTTGCCAGGAGGAGAAATCCAGTTCCAGCCTTCGGAGACCGTCAGGGAATCGTTGTCGTATGGCAGGCCTTCGATGACGACAGTGGCATCATGCGCGACTTTCACCTTGTACATTTTCCCGTATTCCAAATCCATGTCGTCCCAGAAGGCACCGAAGAAACGGGAAATGCTGTTGCCATGAATAACCATGTCGTTGACAGCGAAATCGTCCACGCCGAAGACATCGTCAAGACTCCTGTTTTCATCAAGCACCTGGAATCCAATCCAGTTCCAGCCCGCCGACAGTTGCAGCGTCTGTGTTTCCGAGTCTGATACCCTGAATGTCCATACTGGTCCCTTGGACTCGCCGTTGCCGTTGACGGAAGTCACGCACCAGCGGTAGGTTCTGCCATTGACAAGTTCGACGGGAAGATACCATGCGTTGGACCGCAAGCCTTTCGCTTCCCAGCTATCTTCTACGGTGTCACCATTCATCAACTGAAGCAGCGTGTTGTATGATTCCGCCCCTTGCGCTTCTTTCCAGACGAGAACTGAGGCACCAGGGGGGACGAATTTTAGGAAGTCTTCTATGGGTGAGTCGGAGGCCAGTGGCGTTTCCGCGAATACGGTGTTGTACCATGCAGGGTCCGTGGGAATCATGGGATTCGAGTCGAAGACGATTTCAGCGGCGGCGTTGATGACATCGCCGTGGGCGACCTGCGTTGCGTCCTTCACCTTGATGCGATAGCAGCAATGGCCTTCGCCGCTGTGGAACTCATCGTTGGGCGGCAGGAAGCCGTCTTCCGCGTTTGCAGGCCAGAAGCCGTTGGCAGCTTGCGTTTTGTCATAGGCGCGCAAATACCATTTGACATGGCCCGTCTCCTCGTTCAGCGTCACGGTGACCATCAGGGAGTCGGAACGGCCCTGTAACGGTACAACGGCACGGCCCTTGCCTGTGCCTGTCAGCTCCGTGATTGTCTGGTTGCCGACCACGATGTCGCCAAGCTCGAATGTTGTCCAATCAAGATATGGCGACAAGTCCGCATCGACCTTGACCTCCTGAGCCGCCGCCGTGGCAGTTGACTTGTTCTCGAAATAGATGGTGTATTCAAGCCACTCGCCTGGAAGGACATAGTGCTTCGCGCCCTCCGCATTGGGGTCAGCGTCACCGAAGCCGACAGGCCCCGCCATCTCATTCGGGTCAAGCGATTTGACGTAATTGCCGCCTTTCGTCTGCTGACCTTGAAATTTACCATCCTTGCATTCTTGAGCCCACACGCCCACGCTGCCTAATAGCGCACACAGGCAAATCCATTTAAACCATGACCTCATGTCTGACTCCTTGTCTTTATTGTTTTATTTGACTTGTTTCTTTGATTATTGGAATGCGTAATGGCTCCAGGCTTTCGCCCTCCATCGCGATGACGAGTTCGCTCTCTGCAGGCAACGCCAGCAGAAGCTCCTTCGACAGCACGACGCGCCATCCGCCGCCCTGCTTGACCAGCTCCACCGTGCCGACTGGCGGCTCCAGCGTCGCTGACGTGACGGCAACTGGCTTGCGGCGGTCCCGCTGGCGCAGGATGATCTGCCGACCGCTCGCCAAATCGCCTTGCGTCAACCGCAGTTCAGACGGCAACGCCTGAAGCAGCATCTGCGAGACGAAGCTGACCGTAAACGGCAGCTCCGCAATTTTGTCATCGCTCGTCTTGACGAGCCAATGCTCGACAACGTTCTCATGCGGCAGCCCGCCTTTCGGTGTCACCGTCAGTGAACGTCCGTCCGCCACAACAGTCGCCTGGAAAAGGCTATCCTTTGGCGGAATGACCTCCGTCATCTTCGCCTTTGACTTGCCTTCCAGCGAAAGCGTCACGGGTGACGCGTCGCGGAAAGCCGCCTCCGTCCTGTCCAGCTTCAGCCATGTCTCGACATGGCCCTGCATGGTCAGCACGATGACGCTCTCCGTCCCATTTAGGAGGATGGCATCCTTCTGCGGAGCGACTAGTTCTATGTTCTCCACCGCCTTCCCGCTCCATGCAAGCTGCACCCAGAAATGCTTCTTGACATCGCCCGACAGATTCCGCAGGTCAATCGTGCAATCGACCCGCGCCGTCCCGCCAGGCGGGACTTCCGTGAAGTCCGCCTTCCCCCCCGCACACGCGCATGATGACCGCACCGACGGAATCCGCATGGTCCTCTGAGAGGCGTTCTGCAAGGTGAAGGTGTGATTAATATTGTGTTTGTGTTGTTGTTCAGTAAGCCAAAAAACACATTGCCCGTGCAACAACTGTACTAACAATAAAGAAAATAACCAGTATTTCATAATTCTGTTATATTGGCTAATAATATCTATCAATCCTAGTACCTGTTGATGGTTTTCCAACACTATCATAAAATGTCTTATAAAAATTTTCTGCCTGAGTCTTCACCCTTGGACCTTCTTCATTCAACTTTTTAAAAATCGCAGCATTATGTTCTGTGGTTTCTATTACTGCTTTCTCAGTACTTTTTATACCGTAAGCTGTTGCTTTTTTTAAAACCATCCCTCCCCACCCAGCGCCAAGTGCGGTTGCCCCTAAATTCATCAATCCTGAAATATTATCACCTTCAAAAAAATAAATACCTGCATCTACAACAGAAGCTAATCCTCCAACAATTGCTGCACCAACTGCAATACCACCAAAAACTGCTGCTCCTACACCCGTTGGTGCACTGGCTAGCGCGATTCCTCCACATACCACTTCTACACCAAATGAGGCGGTCGAAATAATTGCTAATGTTTCATGCCAAGAACTTGGACACCACAAACCACTTGGATCTATTGCATTCATCCCATCGTTCGCACAATACCTATACAAACACACATCCCCTGCATCTATGCCAATCGGGTCCATCTGTATGAAGCGTCCCAATGCACAAAAATAATAGCGGTTCTTCATAAACAGCAACCCAGTGGAATCCAATCTGACATTGCCCATGCCCACGAAGCCGAAATCGGTGGTTTCACCGCTGGAGGCCATGACGTTTCCGACGACATCATAGTCCATCGTGCCGACTCGGA